>SKOX01000156.1 GCA_007119835.1 Paracoccaceae bacterium | reverse complement strand
CCGCGGCCGGCCTGGCCCCGGCGGCACCCATGGCCATCAGGGTGGGCGCCTTACGCTTGAGCTCCAGCACGATGCGCTCGGCGATCTTCGGGCCGATCCCGGGCGCCCGCCGGATCGCGGCCGCGTCGCCCAGCGCCACCGCCCGCGACAGGCCATCGGTGCCGAGCGCACCGAGGATCGCGAGCGCCGCCCGCGCGCCGACGCCCTGGACCGTCATCAGAAGCCGGTGCCACTCCCGCTCGGCGAGCGTCGCGAAGCCGTAGAGCTGCATGAGGTCCTCCCGGACGACGAGGTCGGTGAAAAGCGCCACCGCACCGCCGGGCGCCGGCAGGGCCGCCAGCGTCCGCTCCGAACAGTAGACCAGGTAGCCGACGCCGCCGGTGTCCACGAGGACGTGGTCGCTCGCCCGGTAGTCGAGCACGCCCCTGACCTTGCCGATCACCCGCGCGCCTCCGCCCGGGCAAGCGCCGCGGCGAGGCGGCCGCCCGCCTCGAGCCGATGGGCGTGACAGAGCGCGACGGCAAGCGCGTCCGTGGCATCCGGCCCGGCCGGCACGGCACCCGGCAAAAGCACGGCGACCATGTGGGCGACCTGGGCCTTGCCGGCGTGGCCGACGCCGACGACCGCCTTCTTCACCTCGTTCGGCGCATACTCCGCGACCGCGAGCCCCGCGCGGGCGGGCGCGAGCAGGGCCACGCCGCGGGCCTGGCCGAGCTTCAGCGTGCCGGCGGCGTCCTTGTTCACGAAGGTCTTCTCGACCGCCGCCGCATCCGGGGCGAAGCGGACGAGCACGGCGCAGAGCCCGTCGAAGAGCGCCAGCAGCCGGTCGGCCAGGATCTCGCCCTTTCCCTCGCAGACGCCGCTCGCCACGTGCGACAGGCGCCCGCCCTCGGCGTCGAGCACGCCCCATCCCGTTCGCCGGAGCCCCGGGTCGATGCCGATCACGCGCATTGCCGCTCTTCTTTGCCTGCCTGCCGCGGCGAGCCTAGCACGAAGCCGGAACACGCGCCAAGCAGCAACGGGATCAGCGGTGACGGCGGAGCACGAGCGCGACCCAGCCATCGAGGGCGATGCGATCGACCGGCCGAAAGCCCCAGGCCCGATAGACCGCCTCGACACCCGCCGCCTGGCGCGCGAGCAGGCCCGACAGGACGGCAGCGCCTCCCGGCGCGAGGCGCGTGGCGATCTGGGGCGCGAGCCGCTTCAGAGGCGCGGCGAGGATGTTGGCGGCGACGAGGTCGAAGGCCGGGGCGGACGCAAGACGCGGGTGGCTGAAGCCCGCGGCCGTCACGCAGGCGATCCGCCCGGGGAGGCCATTGGCGCGGACGTTGGTGCGGGCCGTCTCGGTCGCGATCGGGTCGATGTCGCCGGCGACCGCCCGGGCGTGCGGCCAGAGGCGTGCGCCGGCCATGGCGAGCACGCCGGTGCCGCCGCCGATGTCGGCGATGCGGCGAAAGTCGAAGCGGTGCCGGCGCGCGAGCCGGTCGAGCGCGATCAGGCAGGCCCTGGTCGTCGCGTGGTGGCCGGTGCCGAAGGCGAGCGCTGCCTCGATCTCGAGGGCGATCCGGTTCGGGGCGATGCGCTCGCGGTCGTGGCTGCCGAAGACGGTCATGCGCCCGGCATGCACCGGCGTCAGGCCGGCGCGGACCTGGGCCAGCCAGTCGCGGGTGCCGACCGGCGCCACGGCGAAGTCCGGGGCGCCGTGGGCACGGGAGAGAATCAGGAGCGCCGTCGGGTCGGGGCGGCCGTCGAAATACGCCGAGACCTCCCAGAGCCGGCTGCCGTCGTCGCGATCGTGGAGACCGGTGACCGTCGGCGGCGGGTCGAGGGCCTCGAGGGAGGCCGCCAGCCGTGTCGCAGCCGCCTCGCCGACGACCGCCGTCGTGGCATGAAAAAGGGTCATCGGCCGGGCTCCTCCGCAGGCGGCGGGCCGCCCTTACGCAGAGCCGTGCCCAGGCGTCAAGGCGTCGCGCCGCCGAAGGCTCAGGCGGCGGTGCCCACCGGACAGCTCACGCCGGTGCCGCCGATGCCGCAATAGCCGCCCGGGTTCTTGGCAAGGTACTGCTGGTGATAGTCCTCACCGTAGTAGAAGGGCGGCGCGTCGCGGATCTCGGTGGTGATGTCGCCGTAGCCCGCAGCCGCGAGCCGGGGCTGGAAGGCCTCACGCGAGGCTTCGGCCGCCGCTCGCTGCGCGTCGTCGAAGACGTAGATGCCCGAGCGGTACTGGGTGCCGACGTCGTTGCCTTGGCGCATGCCCTGGGTCGGATCGTGGCCTTCCCAGAAGATGCGGAGGAGGTCCTCGTAGGAGATCTGGGCCGGATCGTAGGTCACCAGCACCACCTCGTTGTGGCCGGTCTGGCCCGAGCAGACCTCGCGGTAGGTCGGGTTCGGCGTCTCGCCGCCCGCGTAGCCGACGGCGGTCACCCAAACGCCGGGCAGGCTCCAGAACATCCGCTCGACGCCCCAGAAGCAGCCCATGCCGAACATCGCCTGGGCGAGGCCCTCGGGGTGCGGGCCCTTGAGCGGGCGGCCGTTGACGAAATGGGTCTCGGCGGTCGGGATCGGTTTGGCGCGGCCGGGAAGGGCGGCGCCCGGCGCCGGCATCTCGGGCTTCTTGAACAGGCCGAAGAGCATTGGGAACCTCGCTGCGGTTTCGGACCATGATGTATGCGACACGCCGGGGATGAAAAGGGCACGGCTCACGACAGGCCCACCGGTGACAGGCCCTGGCGCATCCGTCGCCCGCCCCGGATGCAGGGCCTGGCTGTCTCCGGCCGCGCGCCCTGTCCGCGCGCTCGCAGCCGCGGCTCAGGGCGCCAGCACGTTGCGGAACTGCCAGGGATCGTCCTCGTCACGGTTGCCGGGCAGCTGGGGGTGGCGCGAGGCAAGCGGCGTCCAGTCGGTGTAGTGCGCCTCGATCCGCCCGAGATACGGGCGCTGGACGTCGAGGCAGAAGGCATGGTCCACCTCGTCGGCCTCGACGATGCCGGCATCCGGGTTGGCGAGCGCCCAGGCCATGCCGGCGATCACCGCCGAGCTCACCTGCAACCCAGTCGCGTTCTGCAGCGGCGCGAGCGCACGCGCCTCGTCCATCGACAGCCGCGAGCCGTACCACAGCGCGCCGCGGGCGTGGCCGTAGATCAGCATGCCGAGGCAGTCCTCGCCCTCGACGATCTCGTCCTCGTCGAGGATGTGGTGGCGCTCCTGCACGATGCCGGTGCCGAAGGTCTCGTGGAGCGAGACGATGGCGTCGTCGCAGGGATGGTAGGCATAATGGCAGGTCGGGCGGTACTCGGGGTCGTCGCCCGACCCGATCGTGTAATAGTCGGCGATCGAGATCGCCTCGTTGTGCGTGACGAGGAAGCCGTATTGCGGCCCGGCCTCCGGCGTCCAGGTGTAGACCCGGACCGTGGCGCCGGGCCGGTCGATGTAGATCGACGCCTTGCACCCCGTCTCGTGGCGGTGCGCGTCTGGCGGGAACCAGCGCTCGTGGGTGCCCCAGCCGAGTTCGGCAGGCTGGAAGCCCTCCGCCAGGAAGCCCTCGACCGACCAGGTGTTGACGAAGACGCCCCGCGGGCGCGGGTTTCGGCTCGCCTGGGTGTCGCGCTCGGCGACGTGGACGCCCTTGACGCCGAGGTCGCGCATCAGCCGGGCCCAGCTCGCGCGGTCATTCGGTGCAGCCGCGCCATGGCCTAGGTCGGCGGCGAGGCGCAGGAGGCCTTCCTTGAGCAGCCACGACACCATGCCCGGATTCGCGCCGCAGGTGGAGACGGCAGTGGTGCCGCCGGGATTGGCGGCCTTCTCGTCACGGACCTGCTGGCGGAGCGCGTAGTTGGTGCGATCGCCGATGCGCAGGGCCGGGTCGAAATAGAAGCCCGCCCAGGGCTCGACGACGGTGTCGATGTAGAGGACGCCGATTTCGCGGCAGAAGCGGATGAGGTCGAGGGAGCCCGTGTCGACCGAGAGGTTGACGCAGAAGCCCCGGCCCTCGGGAAAGAGGCCGCCCAGGACCTCGCGGTGGTTCTCCCGGGTCAGCGCAAGGTTGTGGAAGTGGACGCCGAGGGCGCGGATCTCGGCCTCGCGGGCGGTCGAGGGCTCGATGACGTGGAGCCGGCCGCGATCGAAGTCGAAATGGCGCTCGATGAGCGGCAGGGTGCCGCGCCCGACCGAGCCGTAGCCGATCAGGACGACAGGGCCGTCGATGCGGCCGTGCTTGGGGTGGTCGCTCATCGCTGCCTCCGGTTCTGTTCGGGCCCGGCCATTGCTTACCCCGATGGCGCCGCAACATTCCACCCCGGCGCCGGGTTCAGGTGACAGACCGCGGGAAGGCATCGAACTCGGCGGTGACGGCGGCGGCGTGACCGACCAAGAGGTGACCGCCGACGGGCCGGGGGACGGGGCGCGCCGGGGACGCTCCCGGCGAGATG
This sequence comes from Paracoccaceae bacterium, assembly GCA_007119835.1. GTDB lineage: Bacteria > Pseudomonadota > Alphaproteobacteria > Rhodobacterales > Rhodobacteraceae > Amaricoccus. Next base: position 2,318 of record SKOX01000156.1, on the reverse strand, counting down.
GCGGACGGTGGCCAGCATCTCGTAGCGGTCGTCCTCCAGCGAAAGGACGAGGGTCGGCGCGCCGATGCGCTCGAGGCGAGGCTGGCCGCTGATCGAAGCCGCCGCCGGAGCCGTTAACCATCAGGACGGACGTTCCGGCGTCTGCCTCGACGTCTTAATCGTGCCGGCGCTGGTGGCGACGGGGGTGCTCCGGCCATGGAGGCCGGCGCGGGCGCGGGAGAGGTCGCGGTGGAAGCTGCCGGCCGTGCCGGCACTGGCACGGGCCGCGAGGCTGCCGGCGGCGAGCGCGAGCAGCCGCCGCCGGCTCACCGCAACGGCGTCAGTTCTGCGCGTAGAACTCGACGACGAGGTTCGGCTCCATCTGCACCGGGTAGGGCACGTCGGAGAGCATCGGGGTCCGCACGAACTCGGCCGTCATCTTGTTGTGGTCGACGGCGAGGTAGTCCGGCAGGTCGCGCTCGGGGCTGCCGATCGCCTCGAGGACGATGGCGAGCTGCTTCGAGCTGTCCTTGACCGAGACGACGTCGCCCTCCTTGACGCGGTAGGACGGGATGTTGACCCGGCGGCCGTTGACCTGGACGTGGCCGTGGTTCACGAACTGGCGGGCGGACCAGATGGTGGGGACGAACTTCGCCCGGTAGACGACGGCGTCGAGCCGGCGCTCGAGCAGGCCGATCAGCAGCTCGCCGGTGTCGCCGCGCTGGCGCTCGGCCTCGGCGTAGATGCGGCGGAACTGCTTCTCGGTCAGGTCGCCGTAATAGCCCTTGAGCTTCTGCTTGGCCCGGAGCTGGATGCCGAAGTCCGACATCTTGCCCTTGCGCCGCTGGCCGTGCTGGCCGGGGCCGTAGTTGCGGTTGCGCTCGACGGGGCTGCGCGGGCGGCCCCAGATGTTCTCGCCCATGCGGCGGTCGAGCTTGTACTTGGCGGCGGTGCGCTTGGTCATGGTTGTTCCTTCAGCCTCTCACGGGCATCGGTGTGAGCGGCCCCCTCCTCTTCCGGTCGCCCGGACGACAGACCCTCCTTCGGAGGACCACGGGTGCCTGATCCCCCGCCCGGAACCGGACGGGAAGCGCGGCGCATATACCGGGGCGGCCCGGGATGTCAATGGCGGGACGGCTGCCCTCAGCCCTCGACGACGCTCTCGAAGAGCTCGAGCTCGGGTGGGCCGAGATACATCGCCTTCGTGTCCCCGGCAGAGGCGTGAGAGCGGCGGAAGTGCTCGGACCGGGTCCAGCCGTCGAAGGCAGCGCGGTCGCGCCAGGTAGAGTGCGAGACGTAGAGGGTGTGGTCCTCGGCCGATGGCCCCTTGAGGAGCTTGAACGAGACGAAGCCGTCCACATCCTTGAGGCGGCTGTCGCGGGTGCGCCAGAGTTCCTCGAAGGCGGCCTCGTGGCCCGGCGCGATGCGGAAGCGGTTCATTGCCAGGAACATTCACTCTCCTCTCAAGGCTCGGTTTGCTAGCGGGGATGGCCTCGAGGCGCGCGCGCCATCGGGCTTTCCGATTTGCCGATCGCCCCGCGATGTCGTGCGTGTAGCAGCAAGGGCGGATCTTGTGTAGCAGCTGGGAGGCGCATCTCCTATGCGCGCATCGCGAGCGGAGGAGGCCGCGAGCCGGCCGCGCCAACGGCATGAGCGAGGCTCGGCGCGAGCGACATCCCCGGCACGCGTTCAGTCCTTGTACGGGTCGAACTCATCGCTTCCGGCCATGCAGACGATCAGCGGCCGGAGCGTGTGCAGAACCTCGATCGTGCCTTCATGCGCCTGAAGCACGTCGTCGAGCCGCTTGTAGACCTGCGGCGCCTCGTCTGCTCCGCCACCCTTCAGGATGATCCCCTTGGCCGCCAGGTCGTGCCTGACCTGCCTGAAGTCGACCAGGCCCGCGGTCGTCTGCTTCCAGCGCTTCAGCCGCCGGGTCTTGCCGCCGCACGCCGGGCAGACCGGATAGCCGCCATCGTCCTGGCGCGCCACATCGACCGGCACCGAGCCCTCGCACTCGCGGTTGCGGCAGGCGAACTCCTTCACGAACCGCCGCTTTCCCGCCGCCTGCGTCCGCGACATCACGCGGCCCGCCCCATGGACGGTCGAGTAGAAGGCCTCGACCGAGCGCTGGCTGTCGATGCCGCACAGGATCACCGCGTTGTCCCCCATCGAGCTGCCGACGAAGCCGCGCTGCCCCGGAAAGGCCGGCGTCGCGCCCTTTCGCACGATCCAGTACTCGGCGCCGTGGTGGGTCTCCTTCCACGCGAAGTTGTGGTGGTTGTGCACCTCGTCGACAATCCGGCCGCCGATGATGTCGGCGGCCATCCGGCAGACCCAGT
>SKOX01000292.1 GCA_007119835.1 Paracoccaceae bacterium | reverse complement strand
CGCCGCCGTCGCGTCGACCCAAGGCCCCGCCGCGGCGCGCCTTTCGCCGCTCGATCGCGCCGCGCTCCGCCGGCTCGTCGACGACCTCGAGGCCCTGCGCGCCGTCATGGTGGACGGGCTCCGGCGCTGACGCCCGCGTGCGCGCCGGCGAAACCGGGATTTCCGGCCTTGCCGCCGGCGGCCGTGCAGCTATAAGACGGCCGTGTCGGGCTATGGCGCAGTCTGGTAGCGCGTTCGACTGGGGGTCGAAAGGTCGTGAGTTCGAATCTCGCTAGCCCGACCACTATCCCCCGCCCTGCCGAGGACGGCGGCGTGCTGCCGGCGCAGCGCATCGCAGCGCTCGCCGACGCCGGCGCCATCGCGGCCGACATCCCTCTCGAGCCGGGACAGATCCAGCCGGCCAGCCTCGACCTGCGCCTCGGCACCCGGGCCTTCCGGGTTCGGGCCTCCTTCCTGCCCGGCGCGGCCCCGGTGGAGGCGCGCCTCGCCGACCTCGCGATGCACGAGATCGACCTCACTGGCGGCGCCGTGCTCGAGAAGGGCTGCGTCTACGTCGTGCCGCTGGCCGAGCGCCTCGCCCTGCCCCCCGACGTCGCGGCGGTGGCGAACGCCAAGAGCTCGACCGGCCGGCTCGACCTCTTCACCCGGCTGATCACCGACCGCGGCTTCGAGTTCGACCGCGTCGAGCCCGGCTACAACGGCCCGCTCTACGCCGAGATCTCGCCGCGCTCCTTCTCGGTGCTCGCCCGGCCGGGCCAGCGGCTGAACCAGATCCGCTTCCGCCAGGGCGCGCCCGCCATCCTCGACGACACGGCCCTCGCCCGCCTGAACGAGGCGGCCCGCCTCGTCGACGGCCCGGCCCACATCGCAGGCGGCCTCGCCTTTTCCGTCGACCTCGAACCGCCGGGCGCGGTCGCAGGCTACCGCGCCAAACCCCACACCGGCCTGGTCGACCTCGACCGCGTCGGCCACTACGATCCCGCCGAGTTCTGGGAGCCCGTCGCGGCCGAGCGCGGCCGCATCATCCTCGACCCCGGTGCCTTCTACATCCTCGTCAGCCGCGAGGCGGTCCACGTGCCCCCCGGCTATGCCGCCGAGATGGCGCCCTACGTCGCCATGGTCGGCGAGTTCCGCGTGCATTACGCCGGCTTCTTCGATCCGGGCTTCGGCCACGAAGCCGCCGGCGGCGCCGGCGCCCGCGGCGTGCTCGAGGTCCGCTGCCACGAGGCACCCTTCGCGCTCGACCACGGCCAGATCGTCGGCCGCCTCGTCTACGAGCGGATGCTCGAGGCGCCCGAGATCCTCTACGGCCGCGACATGGGCTCGACCTACCAAGGCCAGGGCCTGAAGCTCTCCAAGCACTTCCGCGCTCCCTGACGCCGCGCGCCACGGCCTGCGCGCCCCGCGTCAGCGGCGCTTGCCCAGGGCCTCTCGGATGAAGTCGCCCTTGGCCCGCGCATAGGCGGCACGATCCTCCGGCCGCGAGGTCGCAGCCTGCCGCTTCACGGCTGCATAGGCCCGTGCCAGCGCCGGGTCGGCGATCAGCAGGTCCCGGAAGCCGAGCCGGTCCCAGTACGGCGACCCGGGCGGCAGGAAATGGATGTGATGCGTTCGCCGCCCCGCCGCGTCGCGCTTGATGAACCACGCATAGTCGATGTCCGGGTCGCCGGGCGAGGTGGGCCGCCAGAAGAACTCGTAGCCCCGGGCGACGAGAAGCGGCGCCACTTCCCGCCGCACCGCCTCGAGGTCGGGCACCTCGACGATCATGTCGATGATCGGCTTCGCCGGCATTCCCGGCACAGCGGTCGAGCCGAAATGCTCGATCCGCCCCACCAGTCGCTCCGGCAGCAGCGCCCGCAGCGCCGCCGCCTCCTCCGCGAAGCGTTGCGGCCAGGCCGGGTCGTATTCGACGATCTCGACCCGTTCGTCCCGCGCCCGCGCCACGTAGTCTCCCGCCATCCGCCCTTCCTCCGGACTTTGATGGACGATAGCACACTCCGCGCCGCGCCGGGCTACCGCCCGCCCGAGGCCGCCGCCTCCAGCGCCGGATAGCGCAGCGCCAGCGTCAAGGCCCGCGCGACGAACAGCACCATCATCGCCGCCCAGAGCCCCTGGTTGCCGAAGGCCGGCACCAGCGCCGCCAGCGCCACGCCGTAGATCAGGGTCGACACGACCATGGCGTTGCGCATGTCCCGCGTCCGGGTCGCGCCGATGAAGACCCCGTCGAGCATGAAGGCCGTGACCCCGAGGACCGGCGTCAGCGCCATCCACAGAAGATGCGCCCGCGCCGCCTCCCGCACTTCCGGCGCCGTCGTCATCAGGTCGATCAGCAGCGGCCCGCCCAGTACTGCCGCCAGCGCCAGCACCGCCGCCATCGCCGCCGCCCACTGGCTCGCGAGCAGCGCCGCCCGCCGCACCCGCGCCACGCTCCGGGCGCCGTAGGCCCAGCCGACCAGCGCCTCGGCGGCGAAGGCGAAGCCGTCGAGGGCGTAGGCCGTGATGTAGAAGAACTGCATCAGGATCTGGTTGGCGGCAAGCGTCACGTCCCCGAGGCCCGCGCCGAGGAACAGGAAGGTCGTGAAGCACGCCTGCAGTAGCAGCGAGCGCACCAGGATGTCGCCGTTCACCTGCGCCATGTGCCGCACGCGCGCGGCGTGGAAGACCCGCGCCCGCTCGCGCCAGACCCGCCCGGCGAAGGCGCCGCGGCAGAGCCACAGGCCGAGGGCGAGCGCGCTCCACTCGGCTGCCAGCGTCGCCCAGGCCACGCCCTCGACGCCCCAGCCGAGGCCGAGCACGAACCAGACGTCGAGGACGACGTTGACGCCGTTCATCCAGAACTGGAGGACCAGCACCGCGCGCGTCCGCTCGAAGGCGATCAGCCAGCCGGTCAGCCCGTAGATCGCGATGGCGGCCGGCGCGCCCCAGATCCGGATGCGGAGATAGTCCCGCGACAGCGCCTCGACCGCTTCCGAAGCCGGCGCGATGGCGAAGGCGGCGCCGAAGAGCGCGCCCTGCAGCGCGACCAGGCCGACGCCGGCCACCGCGGCCACGATCAGGCTGCGGGTCATCAGCGCGGCGGTCTCGCCCGCGTCGCCCTGCCCGCGCGCCTGGGCCACGAGACCGGTCATCCCCATCCGCAGGAAGCCGAAGGTCCAGTAGAGCATGGAGAGGATGACCGCGCCGAGGCCCACCGCTCCGATCGGCGCCGCCTCGCCGAGCTGCCCGACCACGGCGGTGTCCACCGCGCCGAGAATCGGGATCGTGGCGTTCGAGATGACGATGGGGACGGCGATCGCCAGCACGCGGCGGTGGGTGAGTGCCGGATCCGCCGGACGGGTCGCCGGCCCGGCACCGGCCTCGCCGCTCATCGCCTGCCCGCGCTCAGGCGTCGACGTTCGGCATCAGGAAGTGCCCCGTCGCCTGCGCGAAGAGCCGCGCGCGGTTGTCCTGCCAGGCCTCGACATGCACCGAGGCGTAGCGCCGCCCCATCCGGTTGACCCGCGCCCGGGCATAGGCGTCCCGCGGCAGGCCCGAGCGCAGGTAGTCGACGGTGAAGTCGATGGTCTTCGGCATCGGCGGGAAGCGGCCGGCCTCGATCGCGTCCGCCGCCTCGCCCCCGCCTTCCATCGCCTCCCAGACCACCGTCCAGGACAGCTCGACGATGGCCGCGATCTCGAGAAAGGCGCCGATCGCGCCGCCGTGGAGCGCCGGGAGCATCGGGTTGCCGATCAGCCGCTCGTCGTAGGGCAGGACGGCGGTCAGCTCGTCGCCGCGCCGCTCGAAGCCGACGCCGAGAAACCCGACGTAGGGAATGCCCCCGACGAGCCGCCCGAGCGCGGCATCGCGCCGCTGCTTGACGACCTGCACCGGCTCCGGCCTTCCCCTCACGGCGCCCGCATCCCCGCGCCCGCCCGCCTCATCGCTCCACCCCCTCGACCGAGAAGGCCCCGGCCGCCGCCGCCACGGGATCGTCGGGCGACGCCGTCCAGGCCAGCCCACGCACGAAGGCGACCGAGCGGGTGATCCGGTAGCACTCCGCGCGGGCGAAGATGCGGCGGCGCGGCTCGGCCGCCCGCATGTAGTCGATCCTGAGGTCGATGGTCGCCGTGCCGCGGGGCGCGGTCGGATGCGACATGACGCTCGAGCCGCCGCAGGTGTCGAGGAGCGCCGTGACCACGCCACCGTGCACGACCTCGGTCTCCGGGTCGCCGACCAGGTCTGCCCGCCAGTCGAGCGCCATCACCGCCCAGCCGTCGCCGATGTCGACGAGCTTCATGCCGAGCGCCCGGCTGTGCGGAAGCGCCTCGATGAACTGCCGCGCGATGCGGGTCTTCGTCTCGATGTCGGTCAAGCGAGGTCTCCGGCTGCCGGCCGCACCTCGCCACAGAACACCGTCGAGATCAATGCCGGCCGGCGCCGCGGCGCGCCGCCCGACATGACGCGTCATCACGTTGACGTAAACGTCAACTTTCCCGCTTGAAGCGATCAGCCTGCCTTGCCACTCTTCTCCGAATATTCGTCGATCCGGAGACAGACGCCCCATGACCGACCGCCACTGGTCCATCGGCGAGATGTGCCGAGACTTCGGCGTGACCGCCCGCACCCTGCGCTTCTACGAGGCGAAGGAGCTGCTCTCGCCCCTGCGCGAGGGCTCGCGCCGGCTCTTCACCCGCCGCGACCGCGCCCGGCTCACGCTGATCCTCCAGGGCAAGCGCTTCGGCTTCTCGCTCGAGGACATCCGCCAGCTCCTCGACCTCTACGACATCGGCGACCAGGGCGCGACGCAGCTTGCGCGGACCTACGACCTCGCCCGCCAGCGCCTGGCCGCGATGGAAGCCCAGCGCGACGAGCTGACGCGCGCGATCACCGACCTGCGCGAACAGCTCGCGCTCGGCGAGCGCATGCTGGCCGAGCGCGGCATCCGGGTCGCCGCCGAATGAGCCCCCCGCGGCAGCGCCGCATCCGTCCCCAGCGGCGTCGCCGCATGAGCGCCCGCCCCGGAGCCCGCCGATGACCACCTACCGCGCCCCGCTCGACGACTACGCCTTCCTGCTGCACGAGGTCCTCCGGGTCGAGACCCTCGACATCCCCGGCTATGCCGACCTCGAGCCCGACTTCACCGCCCAGGTGCTGGCCGAGGCGGGCCGCCTCGCCGCCGGGGTGCTCGCACCGGTCAACGCCGCCGGCGACCGCGAGGGGTGCCGGCTCGAGAACGGCGTCGTGCGCACGCCCGAGGGCTTCAGGGCGGCCTACGACGCCGTCGCCGAAGGCGGCTGGATCGGCCTCGACCTCGATCCCGCCTTCGGCGGCCAGGGCATCCCCCACATCATGAACACGGCCGTGGGCGAGATGCACGCGGGCGCCAACATGGCGCTCAACATGTACTGGGGCCTCTCCCACGGCGCCTACAACGCCATTCACCACCACGGCTCGGACGCGCTCAAGGCCCGCTTCCTCCCCGCGCTCGTCGAGGGCCGCTGGTCGGGCACGATGAACCTCACCGAGCCGCATTGCGGCACCGACCTCGGCCTGCTGCGCACCCGCGCCGAGCCGCAGGGCGACGGCAGCTACCGGCTGACGGGGACGAAGATCTTCATCTCCTCGGGCGAGCATGACCTTACCGAGAACATCCTCCACCTCGTCCTTGCCCGCCTCCCCGACGCGCCCCACGGCGTCAAGGGCACCTCCCTCTTCCTCGTGCCCAAGGTCCTCGTGAACGAGGACGGCTCGCTCGGCGTGCGCAACGCCGTGACCTGCGGCAAGCTCGAGGCGAAGATGGGCATCCACGGCAACGCCACCTGCGTGATGAACTACGACGGCGCCACCGGCTACCTAGTGGGCGAGCCGCACAAGGGCCTGCGGGCGATGTTCACGATGATGAACGAGGCCCGCCTCTCGGTCGGCGTCCAGGGCCTCGCCGTGGCCGAGGCCGCCTACCAGCAGGCCGTCGCCTACGCCCGCGACCGCCTGCAGGGCCGCGCCGTCGCCGGGCCCGCCAACCCCTCCGGCCCCGCCGACCCGATCATCGTCCACCCCGACGTGCGGCGGATGCTCATGGACATGCGCGCCTTCGTCGAGGGCGGCCGCGCGCTGATCCTCTGGGCCTCGCTGATGATCGACCGCTACCAGAAGACCGGCGACAAGGATGCCGAGGGCTTCGTCTCCCTCCTTACGCCCGTGGTGAAGGGCTTCCTGACCGACCGCGGATTCGAGGCCTGCGTGCAGGCCCAGCAGGTCTTCGGCGGCCACGGCTACACCGAGGACTGGCCGATGAGCCAGTTCGTCCGCGACGCCCGCATCGCCATGATCTACGAGGGCGCCAACGGCATCCAGGCCCTCGACCTCGTCGGCCGCAAGCTCGGGGCCGACGGCGGCCGTCACGTCATGGCCTTCTTCGACGAGGTGAAGACCTTCATCCGCGAGAACGAGGCCGACGCCGAACTCAAGCGCGACTTCCTCGACCCGCTCAAGGCCGCCTCGAAGGACCTGCAGGCCGCGGCGATGTTCTTCATGGAGCGCGGCATGAAGAGCCCCGAAGACGCGCTCGCCGGCTCGAACGACTTCCTCCACCTCTTCGGCCACGTGGCCTTTGCGCTCCTCTGGGCGCGGATGGCGAAGGCGGCGCGCGCCGGCGCGTCGGACTTCCACGCGGCGAAGCTCGCGACCGGCCGGTACTACATGGCCCGCCAGCTGCCCGCGACCGCCCTCCACCTCGCCCGCATCCGCTCGGGCGCGGAGCCGGTGATGGCGCT
>SKOX01000496.1 GCA_007119835.1 Paracoccaceae bacterium | reverse complement strand
TGTCGACGCCGGCGCTCTGGCGGGAGGGGACGCTCGTCGCGGCACCGGTCGCGACGGGGCAGGGGCCGTGGCGCTTCGAGCGGATCGCGCCGGTGCCGCCGCCATGGCCGCGCGGCCGTTCGGGGTGGCCGCAGGTCGCGTCGTCTTGCGTTGAAGTCGCCGGTGGAGGCCTTATGTTAGACGTTGATACCTCCGGCACGGCCGGCGGCCCTTCCCGACTGGAGTGAGCCTCGTGGGAAACACCAAGAATATCGCGTTCTGGATCATCCTGTTCCTGCTGATGGTCGCGCTCTTCAACGTCTTCTCGAACGGGACGCGGACGCAGAACGGCCGTGAGATCAGCTACTCCGAGTTCATGAGCCGGGTGGATGCCGGACAGGTCGCCAGCGTCCGCATCGACGGCGAGCGGGTGCACGGCACCACGGTCGAGGGCGTGCAGTACCAGACGATCATGCCGCGCGGCACCGACATGGTGCCCGAGCTGCGCGAGGCTGGCGTCGAGGTCCAGGCCGTGCCGCAGGAGACATCCGGGTTCCTCTCGGCCATCGGCCTGTGGTTGCCGTTCCTGATCCTCATAGGCGTCTGGATCTACTTCATGAACCGGATGCAGGGCGGCGGGCGCGGCGGCGCGATGGGCTTCGGCAAGTCCAAGGCCAAGATGCTGACCGAGAAGCACGGCAAGGTGACGTTCAACGACGTCGCCGGCATCGACGAGGCCAAGGACGAGCTCGAGGAGATCGTCGAGTTCCTGCGCGACCCGCAGAAGTTCTCGCGCCTCGGCGGCAAGATCCCGAAGGGTGCGCTTCTCGTCGGTCCGCCGGGCACCGGTAAGACGCTGCTCGCACGGGCGATCGCGGGCGAGGCGGGCGTGCCGTTCTTCACGATCTCGGGATCGGACTTCGTCGAGATGTTCGTGGGCGTCGGCGCGAGCCGCGTGCGCGACATGTTCGAGCAGGCCAAGAAGAACGCGCCCTGCATCGTCTTCATCGACGAGATCGACGCCGTCGGCCGCTCGCGCGGCGCCGGCTACGGCGGCGGCAACGACGAGCGCGAGCAGACGCTGAACCAGCTTCTGGTCGAGATGGACGGCTTCGAAGCCAACGAGGGCGTCATCATCATCGCCGCGACCAACCGCCCCGACGTGCTCGATCCCGCGCTGCTGCGCCCCGGCCGGTTCGACCGGCAGGTGCAGGTGACCAATCCCGACATCAAGGGCCGCGAGAAGATCCTCGGGGTCCACTCGCGCAAGGTGCCTCTGTCGGCGGATGTCGATCTGCGCGTCATCGCGCGCGGCACGCCGGGCTTCTCTGGCGCCGACCTCGCCAACCTGGTCAACGAGGCGGCGCTGATGGCGGCGCGCACCGGCAAGCGGTTCGTGACCATGCTCGACTTCGAGAACGCCAAGGACAAGGTGATGATGGGCGCCGAGCGGCGCTCCATGGTCATGTCCGACGAGGAGCGGCGGCTCACGGCCTACCACGAGGCGGGCCACGCCATCGTCGGCATCAACGTTCCCCAGCACGACCCGATCCACAAGGCGACGATCATCCCGCGCGGCCGTGCCCTCGGCCTCGTCCTCAGCCTGCCGGAGCGCGACCAGCTTTCGGTGACCAAGACCAAGTACAAGTCGATGATCGCCATGGCGATGGGCGGCAAGGTCGCCGAGGAGCTGACCTTCGGCCCCGATCAGGTCACGAGCGGCGCTGCCTCCGACATCCAGCAGGTGAGCCGCATCGCGCGTGCGATGGTGACCCGCTTCGGCATGTCCGAGGGCCTGGGCAACATCGACTACGCCAACGAGCAGTTCTCCTACCTCGGGCCGCAGGCCGGCGCGGTGAATGCCGGGCCCGAGACCCAGGAAAAGATCGACGAGGAGGTGCGCCGGATCGTCGACGAGGGCTACGAGCACGCCAAGCGCATCCTGACCGAGAAGCGCGAGGATCTCGATCGCCTCGCCCAGGGCCTGCTCGAATACGAGACGCTGACCGGCAAGGAGATCACCCGGGTGATCGCGGGCCTTCCGCCGACGCCCGACGTGGACGAGGGCGGCGGCGGCACGCCGGAGAAGGAGGACCGGCCGAGCATCGCGGCGATCCCCAAGACCGGCAAGTCGCGCCCCTCGCGCGGGAGCGACGGCCCGGACCTCGAGCCGAACCCGGCGACCTGACGGCCGCCGACCCCGCATCCGGCACCACCACTCGGCAAGACCCCGCGCCCGCGCGGGGTCTTTCGCATTCTGGCCCATCGCGCTCCGGAAGTTTGCGCGCGGAAGCTGCGGGAACGACACCAAAGAAGGGTCGCCGTCGGGCGCAGCCCTGGCTTAGGATGCCGGCTCAGCCGGGAGGAAGGTTGGCATGGCCCACAAGACCGACATCGAGATCGCACGCGCCGCCGAGAAGAAGCCGATTCAGGAGATCGGCGCCGCCTTGGGAATTCCTCCCGAGCACCTGCTTCCCTTCGGCCACGACAAGGCCAAGGTCTCGGCCGACTTCATCCGCTCCCTGGCCGACCGGCCCGACGGCAAGCTCGTGCTCGTCACCGCGATCAACCCGACCCCTGCCGGCGAGGGAAAGACCACGACGACCGTGGGCCTGGGCGACGGGCTCAACGCCATCGGCAAGAAGGCGGTCATCTGCATCCGCGAGCCCTCGCTCGGACCCTGCTTCGGCATGAAGGGCGGCGCGGCCGGCGGCGGCCGCGCCCAGGTCGTGCCTATGGAGGACATCAACCTCCACTTCACCGGCGACTTCCACGCGATCACGGCCGCGCACAACCTGCTTTCGGCGATGATCGACAACCACATCTACTGGGGCAACGACCTCGGCATAGACCCGCGCCGTATCGCCTGGCGCCGGGTGATGGACATGAACGATCGCGCCCTGCGCGACACCGTCGTTTCCCTCGGCGGCGTCGCCAACGGCTTCCCGCGCCAGACCGGCTTCGACATCACGGTCGCCTCCGAGATCATGGCGATCCTCTGCCTTGCCGCCGACCTCGACGACCTGCGCCGCCGGCTCGGCGACATCGTCGTGGCCTATACCCGCGACCGCAACCCGATCTATGCCCGCGACATCAAGGCGGACGGCGCGATGACCGTGCTGCTCGCCCAGGCGATGCAGCCGAACCTCGTCCAGACCCTCGAGAACAACCCGGCCTTCGTCCACGGCGGGCCCTTCGCGAACATCGCCCACGGCTGCAACTCGCTGATCGCCACCGCGACCGCGCTCAAGCTCGGCGACTATGTCGTGACGGAGGCGGGCTTCGGTGCCGACCTCGGCGCCGAGAAGTTCTTCGACATCAAGTGCCGCAAGGGCGGCCTGCGCCCCAACGTCGCGGTGATCGTGGCGACCGTGCGCGCGCTCAAGATGAACGGCGGCGTCGCCAAGGCCGACCTTGCGGCCGAGAACGTCGAGGCGGTCTACCGCGGCTGCGCCAATCTCGGGCGGCACATCGCCAACGTGAAGTCCTTCGGCGTGCCCATCCTGGTCGCGATCAACCACTTCACCGGCGACACCGAAGCCGAGATCGCGACGGTGATGGACTACGTGCAACAGCACGGCAGCGAGGCGCATGTCTGCCGCCACTGGGCCGACGGCTCGGCCGGCATCGAGCCGCTCGCCCGCCGGGTGGCTGCGCTGGCCGAGGGCGGCCCAAGCCAGTTTGACACCCTTTATCCCGACGAAATGCCGCTGTTCGAGAAGATCGAAACCATCGCGAAGCGCATCTACCGCGCCGACGAGGTGCTCGCCGACACCAGGGTCCGCGCCCAGCTCCGCGATTGGGAGAGGGCAGGCTACGGCAACCTGCCGATCTGCATGGCCAAGACCCAGTATTCGTTCTCGACCGACCCGAATTTGCGCGGCGCGCCCAAGGGCTTCGGTCTGCCGGTCCGCGAGGTGCGGCTCTCCGCCGGCGCGGGCTTCATCGTCGCGATCTGCGGCGAGATCATGACCATGCCCGGCCTGCCGCAGCGCCCGGCCGCCGAGGCGATCCGGCTCGACGAGGCCGGCCTGATCGAGGGGCTCTTCTGATGCCGGCGGCGATCATCGACGGCAAGGCCGTGGCGGCCGAGATCCGGGCCCGCGTCCGTGAGGAAGCGGTGCGGCTCAAGACCACGCACGGGCTCGTGCCCGGGCTTGCGGTCGTGCTCGTGGGCGAGGACCCTGCAAGCCAGGTCTACGTCCGCAACAAGGGCCGCCAGACCCGCGAGGCCGGCATGGAGTCGATCGAACACCGCCTGCCGGCGGAGACCTCGGAGGCCGACCTTCTCACCCTCATCGCCAGGCTGAACGCCGATCCGGGCGTGCACGGCATCCTCGTGCAGCTGCCTTTGCCCGACGGCGTGCGGGCGGAGGCGGTGATCGACGCGATCGACCCGGCGAAGGACGTGGACGGCTTCCACGCCGTCAACGTCGGCCGGCTCGTGACCGGGCAGTCCGCGCTCGTGCCGTGCACGCCGCTCGGCTGCCTCGACCTCCTGCGCCGGACGCTCGGTTCGCTCGCAGGCGCCGAGGCGGTGGTGGTCGGCCGCTCGACCATCGTCGGCAAGCCGATGGCCCAGCTCCTCCTGCGCGAGAGCGCCACGGTCACCATCGCGCATTCGCGTACCCGCGACCTCGCCGCGGTCTGCCGCCGCGCCGACATCCTCGTCGCCGCCGTCGGCCGGCCCGAGATGCTCGGCCGCGACCACGTCCGCCAAGGGGCGACGGTGATCGACGTCGGCATAAACCGCGTGTCCGACGGCTCCGGGGGCGAGCGGCTCGTCGGCGACGTCGACTTCGCCGCGGTCTCCGAGATCGCCGGTGCGATCACCCCCGTTCCGGGCGGCGTCGGCCCCATGACGATCGCATGCCTCCTGTCGAACACCCTGCGCGCCTGCTGCCGGGTGAACGGCGTGCCGGAGCCCGAGGGACTGCCGAGCTGACCAGGCGCCGGGCGTGCACCATCCGGCGACGCACATGCCCCTCGATTGCTTGTGCCTGTCCAGGTTGGCCACGGTCCGGCGGGCTCGGATCACGCCCGCTGTCGCCGGAGCGCCGCCTTCGTTGCGAGCGGCAGGGCGACGCAGCGCGCGCCTGTCAGGATCGCGATGCAGGTGGCCGGATCGAGGAGCGATGCGACGGCGGGATCGTCCGCCGAGAGCCCGCCGGTATAGGCCCCGAAGGCCGGCAGGATCACCCGCCGGCCGTCCGCGAGGAAGCAGGGCCGGCTCACCTGCGTCCCGTTGAGGCGGCGCCGGAACTTCGGATGGAGATGCCCCGCCACCTCTCCCGTGCAAGCCCCCGCCTCCGGAGCATGCCGGAAGACCAGCCCCGTGCGCTCCAGCTGCGCCAGATGCCGCCCGCCGAGCGCCACCGGCCCGGGATCGTGGTTGCCCGCGATCCAGACCCAGTCCCGCCCCGCCATCAGCGCCGTCAGCCGCCCGCGATCCGCCTCCGCGAGCCCTGCCTCGCAGGCGCCGTCGTCGAAGCTGTCCCCGAGGCACACCACCGTCGCCGGCGTTCTGACCTCGATCTCCCGCGCCAGCCGGTCGAGCGTCTCCGCCGTCTCGTAGGGGGGCAGGAGCCCGCCTCCCTGCCGCGCCAGCCGCTCGGACCGTCCCAGATGCAGGTCCGAGACGCAGAGAAGCCGTGCCGCAGGCAGCCACAAGGCTCCGGAAGCGCAGGCGACGAGCCGTGTGCCGGCGCAGGTGAAGGCGACGTCGGACATGGGCGCGACATGCCGCGAGATGGTGCGGCCTGGCAAGGGCGGCAAAGCCGCCCCGCCGCGGGGAGGGGTCCGGGCTCGCCCGGACCCCCGGGGCCCCGCGGCGCCCTCCCGTGCGGCTAGAGCGTGAGCCCCGCCTCGGCGAGGAGCCGCGCCGCCTCCTCCTCGACGAGTTGCGCCTCGCCCCTGCCCCTGATCGGCACCCGCCCGGCCTCGAGCAGGAGAGGTGCTGCGAGCGGGGTGACGTGCGGCGCCCGCACCAGCGTGATCCGCCCCGCCGCCCGCGCCAGCATCTCCTCGACCCGTCCGAAATCGACCAGCCCGCGCGCCGCCTCCTCCCGGGTGATCCTGAGCATCAGGTGATCGGGATCGTGACGCCGAAGCGTGCCGTAGAGGATGTCCGAGGAGAAGGTCGCCTGCCGCCCCGTCTTTCGCAGGCCCGGGTGGTTGCGCGCGATCAGCCCCGCCACGATCGACGCGTTGCGGAAGGTCCGCTTCATCACCGCGTTCTCCGCGAGCCAGACCTCGAGCCCCTCCCGCAGCCCTTCGGGCGCGAGCAGGGCGGCGGGGTCCTCGACCGCCTCGAGGCCCCAGAGGAGCAGCGCGTGGTCGGCCGCGACGAAGCCGAGCGGCGCCATCCCCGCGGCCTCCATCCGCCGCGACAGGATCAGCCCGAGCGTCTGGTGCGCGTTCTTGCCCGCGAAGCCGTAGACCGCGAGGTGGTGCCGCCCGCCGCGCCGGAAGGTCTCGACGAGCAGCGTCTCGGGCGTCGGCATCCGGCTGATCCGCGCCTGCAGCGCCAGCCAATCGGCGGTGTGTGCGGGCAGATCGCTCCAGCGGGAGGGATCGGCGAGGAACGCCATGACCCGCCGCGCGAGCTTCGAGGAGATCGCGAGCTTCGTGCCGTAGTAGACCGCGATCCTCGGCTCGCGCGACGGCGCGCGGGTGACCTCGACCGCCATCTCGCGCAGTCGCTCGTAGCGCACGGTCTCGCCGCCGATCAGGAAGGTGTCGCCGGGCGCGAGCTGGGCCGCGAACTCCTCCTCGACCTGGCCGAGCAG
>SKOX01000391.1 GCA_007119835.1 Paracoccaceae bacterium | reverse complement strand
GCCTCGCCGAGCTTGGCCGCGGCCTCGCCCGCGTCGGCGACGCTGCCGAACTCCCGGATGTCGGCGCCGGCCGCGAAGCCGTTTGCCTTGGCCGAGCGCACCACCAGCGCCTTCGGCGGCGCGGCCTCGACCGCCCGCACCATCTCGTCGAGCTCGCGCAGCACCTCGGACGAAATGGTGTTCGCCCGCTCGCCCGCGCGATCGAGGACCAGCCATGCGATGCCCTCGTCGTCCCGCGTCAGCCGCCAGTGCCGCGTCGCCTTCTCGGGCTCGGCCCTCGGCCCGAGCTCGAGGCGGCGGTCGGCGATCTCGCTCCAGACGGGCTTGTCGATATGCTTGTTCATTTTGCGCCTCACACGGTCTCGAGGAGCATCGCGCCGGACTGGCCGCCGCCGATGCATTCGGTCGCGACGCCCCGCCTGGCCTTCTTGCGGTGCAGGGCGTTGACCAGATGCAGCACGATCCGGTTGCCGCTGGTGCCGACCGGGTGGCCGAGGCTGATCGCGCCGCCGTCGACGTTCAGCCGCTCGCGGTCGATCGCGCCGAACGGCGCGTCGAGCCCCAGCACGTCGCGGCAATAGTCCGCGTCCTGCCAGGCGGCGAGGCAGGCGAGCACCTGTGCCGCGAACGCCTCGTTGAGCTCCCAGAGGTCGATGGCATCCCGGTCCATCTCGCGCCGCTTCAGCAGCTCGGCGACCGCCAGCGTCGGCCCGAGCCCCATGATCGACGGATCGAGCGCCGTCCAGCTGCTGTCCATGAGCCGCGCCCGCGGCGTCAGCCCGTGCTTCTCCACCGCCGCCTCCGAGGCGAGGATCGTCCAGCTCGCGCCGTCGGTGACCTGGCTCGAATTGCCCGGCGTGACCTTGCCGTAGGGCTTCTCGAAGGCCGGCTTCAGCTCGGCGAGCTTCTCGGGCGTCGAGTCCCGCCGCACGCCGTCGTCGTGGTCGTAGAGCGTGCCGTCGGGCGCAATCATCGGCACGACCTCGTCCTTCAGCCAGCCCTCGTCCTGTGCCTTGGCGAGGCGGTCGTGGCTGCCGGCGGCGTATTCGTCCGCGGCCTCCCGCGTGATGTCGAAGAGATGACCGATCTTCTCGGCCGTCTGCCCCATGTTGAGCTCCACGATCGGGTCGGTCAGCCCGCGCTCGAGCCCGATGACCGGCTTGGCGAAGTCGGGGCGCAGCTCGCCGAACAGCCGCGTCTTCTCCCATGTCGACTTCGCCTTGGCGAACCGGCCGAACCAGTCGACCGCCTCCCGCCTGAGCACGAGCGGCGTGTGCGACAGCGCCTCGGTGCCGCCCGCGAGCACGAGGTCGGCGCGACCGCTCTCGATCCGCCGGAAGCCCTCGTCGATCGACAGCATCCCCGAGCCGCAGTTGATCTGCACCGTCCAAGCCGGCATGTCGGCGCCGAGGCCGAGCCGCAGCGCCGCCACCCGGCCGGGGTTCATCTCGTCCGCGATGACGTTGACGCAGCCGAGCACCACGAAGTCGAACGCCCGCGCATCGAACGGCTGGCGCAACAGCAGCGCCCGCCCGCACTGCACCGCGAGGTCCACCGGCGTGAACGGCCCCGGCCGCCCGCGTGCCTTGATGAAGGGCGTCCGCGCCCCGTCGACGACATAGACAGGCCGTCCATCCTTCATGTCCGATCCCTCCCTTCCGCTCCCGCCATCCGGCACGGCGAATGCGCATCACATGCGATCGACATCGTGTTCTCCAGCAAAATCATGCGCTTGCTCTGTTCTCACGGCGAAAGCCGGGCCCGCCCTCATCCGGCGCTTTCTGCCGCGCCAGCGGCGAAAGCTCCTCCGGCGCGAAGTCGTCGACCGCGATCACCCGCGCCACGGCGGCCTCGGCCTGCCGCAGGCGTTCGGCCTCTTCCCGAGAGATCACGCCCCTCTCGAGCGCCTGATCGATGCCGCCCGCCTCGGCCTGCCGCAGCCGCCGCCTGAGCGGCTCGACCGCGACGACCAGCGCGAAGGCGTCCTCCAGCTCCTTCACCGACCCGGTCTCGCCGCAATAGACACCCGCCGTCAGGCGCTCGCGCGCCTCCCCCGGCTCGAACACGATGGCGGCGCACCGCTTGATCGTCTCGTCGTCCGGCCCCGGCGCCCGCACCCCGGCGGGCAGCACCACGAGGCGCGCCAGCGCCGCCAGCCCGCGCGAGGGAAAGTTCCGCAGCACCTCGTCGAAGCGCCGCTCGATGGTCGAGGCGCCGGTCTCCATGCACCAGGCGACCAGCGGCAGGTCGGCCTCCTGCCGGCCCTCGTCCTCGAAGCGCTTGAGCACGGCCGACAACAGGTAGAGCTCCGACAGGATGTCCCCGAGCCGCGCCGAGATCATCTCCTTGCGCTTCAGCGCCCCGCCGATCGTCAGCAGCGCCAGGTCCGCCACCAGCGACAGCGCCGAGGCATACCGCGACAACCGCCGGAAGTGATGCGCCACCGGCCCCTTCGGCGCAGGCCCGATACGCGCCCCGGTCCAGGCCCGACCCCAGGCCCTGAAGACGTTGCCCGCACTGTGCCGCACATGCGCCCAGAAGGCGGCGTCGAAGGCGTCGAGCCCGGCCTCGCGGTCGTCGGCCTCCAGCGCCATCATCTCGTCGAGCAGATGCGGATGGCAGCGGATCGCGCCCTGCCCGAAGATGATGAAGTTCTGCGACAGCAGGTTGGCGCCCTCGACCGTGATCCCGACCGGCACCGCGCGATAGTAGTTGCCGAGATAGTTCGACGGCCCGTCGATGATCGTCTTGCCGGCGTGGACGTCCATCGCGTCGTCGATCGCCGTGCGGAGCCGGTAGGTGGCGTGCGTCTTCATGATCGCCGAGATCACCACCGGATGGTGCCCCGCGTCGAGCGCCGAGCAGGTCAGCCACCGCGCCGCCTCGAGCTGGTAGGACAGCGCCGCGAGCCGCGCGAGCCGCACCTGCACCCCCTCCATCCTGCCGATCGGGATGCCGAACTGCTCGCGCACGCGCGCATAGGCCCCGGTCGTGCGCGCCCCGAGCGTCACGCCCGCCGCCGACAGCGACGGCAGCGAGATGCCCCGCCCCGCCGCGAGCGCGCTCATCAGCATCGTCCAGCCCTGGCCGATGCAGTCCCGCCCGCCGAGCACCGCGTCGAGCGGCAGGAACACGTCGTGGCCCTTGTTCGGCCCGTTCTGGAACGCCTGCATGCAGGGCAGGTGACGCCGCCCGATCTCGACGCCCGGCGCGTCGGTCGGCACGAGCACCACGGTGATCCCGAGATCCTCCGGCCCGCCGAGAAGCCCCTCGGGATCGCGGGTCTTGACCGCAAGCCCCAGGACCGTCGCCACCGGCCCGAGGGTGATGTATCGCTTGTGCCAGTTCAGCCGCAGGCCGAGCACCCGCTCGCCGTCATGCTCGCCCCAGGTGACGACCCCCTCGTCGGTCATCGAGGCCGCGTCCGATCCCGCCTCCGGGCTCGTCAGGCCGAAGCACGGGATCTCGCGCCCGTCCGCGAGCCGCGGCAGCCAGTGCCGCTTCTGCGCCTCGGTGCCGAACTGAAGCAGCAGCTCGCCCGGCCCGAGCGAGTTCGGCACCATCACGGTGATCGCCGCCGTCAGGCTGCGGGTCGAGATCAGCCGGACAACTTCCGAGTGCGCGTAGGCGCCGAAGCCGAGGCCGCCATGCTCCTCGGGAATGATCATGCCGAAGAACCGCTCGCGACGCATGAAGTCCCACACCTCCGGCGGCAGGTCGCGCAGTTCGAAGGAGATCTGCCAGTCGTCGAGCATTCCGCAAAGCTCCCGGCAGGGTCCGTCGAGGAAGCGCCGCTCCCGCTCGCTGACAGCGGCCTTCGGGACCGCGAGGAGCTTCTGCCAGTCCGGCGACCCGGCGAAGAGGTCGCGGTCCCACCAGACGTCGCCGGCTCCGAGCGCCTGCCGCTCGGTCGCCGACAGCCGCGGCAGAGCGCCGCGCGCCCAGTCGTAGACGCGGCGCGAGATCCTGTTCCTGCGGAACCCGTGGGCTGGCAATCCTCCCTCCCCCTGCTCGAGTTTCTGGTTCGAGATCACGCCTTTTCTCGGCCCGCCTCGAGGAGCCAACGATGCGCAGCGGCACACGTTCCCCGCGTCCGGACGCAAGCCGTGCAATCGCAACGGCAACGGCTTCGGTGTCGCCCCGAAAGGCCGCGGAAAGCCTTCGGCCCGTGGCCGGTGGCGGTGCCGGACAGGCGGTGGACCGCCAGCGGCGCATCGAGGCGCCGCGCACGGCAGGCTTGCTTCGGCACGCCATGCGGGGTCAGCCGCAGCTTCCTGCCGTTTGCGGCGTCCGCAGGGCCGTCCCGGACCCTTCGGCCGCCCGACCTCGAGCGCGCCGCTCGCGGGCCGGATCCTGCGCTCCGGCCGGCAGCCGTGGCGCACCACGCGCTGCCCGCCATCAGGCGCAACCGATAACCACGAGCACGCGTGCGCCCGGATCGACTGCGTTGCCGTGCATTCGCCACGGCCCGTAACGCCAGGTTTCCCTTGAGATGTGCCACCTGTCGCACGGCTTCGGAAGCCTGGCGCTGTGCGCTGGCGGCTTTCCATACCGGCATTCGCGCTCTATGCCTGAAGGCGACTGACGCTTTGGAGACTCCCCGAGTATGACCCCCTTCGCGATCGCCGGCGTCCAGATGCACGTCGCCGCGCTGCACTCCAACGTCGAGGCGATGCTGCACCGCCTCGACGTGCTGATGGCCAAGTTCCCCTGGACGCAGATGGTGCTGTTCAGCGAGCTCGCGCCCTTCGGGCCGCTGCCGCGCTACGCCCAGCCGTTCTTCAACGACACGCTGCACCGGTTCTGCGACGCGGCGCGGCGCCACCGGATCTGGCTGATACCGGGCTCGATGTTCGAGAAGGCCGAGGACGGCCGCATCTACAACACCTCCGCCGTCATCAACCCGTGGGGGGAGATCGTCACCTCCTACCGCAAGATGTTTCCGTTCCGGCCCTACGAGGCCGAGGCGGCCGCCGGCACCGAGTTCTGCATCTTCGACGTGCCCGAGGTCGGCCGGTTCGGGCTGTCGATCTGCTACGACATCTGGTTTCCCGAGACGACGCGGCAGCTGACCTCGCAGGGCGTCGAGGTGTTGCTGCACCCGGTGCTGACCGGCACCACGGACCGCGACGCCGAGCTCGCGATCGCCCGCGCCACGGCGGCGCAGTTCCAGTGCTACGTGTTCGACGTCAACGGGCTTGCGGCCGGCGGGGTCGGGCGCTCCTGCGTCGTCGATCCGGCGGCGGTGGTGCTGCACCAGTCCGCCGGGCAGGAGGATCTCTTCCCGGTCGAGATCGACCTCGACCAGGTTCGCCGCCAGCGCGAGACCGGGCTCAGGGGGCTCGGGCAGGTTCTGAAGAGCTTCCGCGACCGGGAGGCAGAGTTTTCGGTGTACGATCGGGCCAGCGGCGCCGACGCCTATCTCCACCGCCTCGGCCCGCTGGTGATGCCGGCGCAGCGCCCGCCCGCCGGCCTCGACGCCGGCGAGCCGCACAAGACGCTGGAGCAGGGCGACAGCGCCCACGGCTCCGAGGTCGTGAGCTACCCGGCCGGCAGAACGATCAGCGGCTGAAGACCGCAAGAGCCAAGGGAGGGCTATCGTGAAGGGGATGAGCGAGCACTACAGCGCGGTCCAGCTGCGCGCCGACCAGTGGAGCGCCCTGCGCGAGAGCGGCGAGGCGTTGCAGCGCGCGCCCGAGGGCCGCGAGGCCGACCGGGTGCGCCGGCGCATCGAGGCGATCTTCGCGTCGCTGTCGCCGATCGAGCCCTACTGGGCGTTTCCCGGCATCAGCACCTTCCAGCACCTGCGCCGCCAGTTCGAGAGCGGCAGCTACGCCGACTTCGCGTTCACGGTCAGGCGGGTGACGCGGGCGCTGGCCTCCGGCGCCTACCGCCGCCGCACCATCCCGCTCGACCGCGACGACGCCGATCACGAGGAGAGCGAGGACGAGGCACTGCTCTCGCCCGAGGCCCGCGCCCTCTGCAAGCCCTACTTCGAGGTGCTGATCGTCGACCGCATGAACGAGGCGCAGGAGCGCTGGCTCAAGGCGTCGATGCACGGCATGCGCCGGGCCGAGGACAGCTTCCACTACGAGCCCGTCGTGGTGCCGAGCCTCGAGGACGCGCTGATCGCCATCCTGTTCAACCACAACATCCAGGCGATCGTCATCCGCCCGGGCCTCGCGCTCAAGTCCACCAGCGAGGTGCCCCAGCTCCTGCGCCACCTCAACCGCGTCGGCGACGAGGACGTCGACGCGCTGCGCCCCGAGGACTACGGCCCCGAGCTCGCCCGCCTGATCGCCAAGGTCCGCCCCGAGCTCGACACCTACCTCATCACCGACCGCTCGGTGGAGGAGATCGCCGGCAAGGATCTCGGGCTCTGCCGCCGCGTCTTCTACAACCAGGAAGACTTCCTGGAGCTGCACCTCAACATCCTGCGCGGCGTCCAGGCCCGCTACCGCACCCCGTTCTTCACCGCGCTCAAGGAATACTCCCGCCAGCCCACCGGCGTCTTCCACGCCATGCCGATCAGCCGCGGCAAGTCGATCACCCGCTCGCACTGGATCCAGGACATGGGCGCCTTCTACGGCCCCAACATCTTCCTCGCGGAGACCTCGGCGACCTCCGGTGGCCTCGATTCGCTGCTCGAGCCGGTCGGCCCGATCAAGGAGGCCCAGGAGCTCGCCGCGCGGGCCTTCGGGTCGAAGCAGACCTTCTTCGCCACCAACGGCACCTCGACCTGCAACAAGATCGTCGTCCAGGCCCTCGTCCGCCCCGGCGACATCGTGCTGGTCGACCGCGACTGCCACAAGTCGCACCACTACGGCATGGT
>SKOX01000077.1 GCA_007119835.1 Paracoccaceae bacterium | reverse complement strand
GGGCCGAGAGGATGGCGTAGACCGCGAAGAGCGAGCAGCCAAGGTCGGCTACGGGGACGCCAGACTTCGCCGGCGGCGCGTCGGGCTCGCCGGTGATTGACATGACGCCCGCCGCCGCCTGCGCGATGAGGTCGAAGCCCGGGCGCTGAGACCAGGGCCCCGTCTGGCCGAAGCCGGAGATTGAGGCGTAGATAATCCCAGGATTGACGGCGCGGACGGCCTCGTAGTCGATGCCGAGGCGCTTCATCGCGCCGGGACGGTAGTTCTCGACAATGACGTCTGCGGTCTTCGCCAGCCGGAAGAAGATTTCGCGGTCCTCCATCGACTTGAGGTCGAGGACAATCGACCGCTTGTTGCGGTTCATGTTGAGGAAGCCGAAGCTGTCGTCGCCCGTCATTTTGAAGCCCATGGCCCGGCGGGTCTGGTCGCCGCCGTCGGGAGGCTCGACCTTGATCACATCGGCGCCGAGGTCGCCAAGCAACATACAGGCGAAGGGCCCCGCCATAACTTGGCTAATGTCGAGCACGCGGATGCCCTCGAGCGGAAGCGACTTCGCGAGGGCGGCAGTGTCGGGCATAACGAGATCTCTCTTATTTAGAAGCGCGCCTTTTCAACCTGTAGAAGGCCCGGACGAGCAGCCGCAATACATCCGGCAGGTACGTGTAGATCAAGAGCACCGTGACTAGCGCAGCAAGGAAGGCAAGGCTCGACGAGCTTCTCGTTCGCTTGGTTGGCCGAAAGTGATTCCCTGCTGTGCAGTTGCCGCCCCGCTGGAAGCGAGCCTGCCGAACAACACGACCGCCGCGGCCTGGTTGAAGAGTTGCATTGGTGATCCTCCCGGTCCTGCCTTCTTCCTAATTCCGTCAGGGGCGCAGGCGACGGGCCGGCTGTTCCGCGCTCCCATTGTCATTCCGCGGCACTGATCGCCGGCTCGTTGTTGCCTTTGAGCACCCGAAGTGCCGCCTCGACGCCGCCGCTGCGGTGCGGGATGCCGCGGGCAGCAAGGCCCATTTCGACGCCCGAAATCGTCCCTGTCACCATCAGGTCGTGGAAGTCGCCAAGATGACCTATGCGGAAGACCCGGTCAGCGAGCGGCCCGAGCCCGTTGCCGAGCGACATGTTCGACCGCGCGAGGATTTCGGCACGGAGCGCGTCCGCCGAATGACCCTCGGGAAGGCGCACAGCCGTCAGTGTCGAAGAGTGCTCCGCCTCGTTGCGGCACTGGATTTCAAAGCCCCAGTGGACGACTGCCGCGCGGGTCGCGGAGGCGGCGCGATCGTGACGGGCGAAGACGGCGTCGAGCCCTTCCTCGCGCATCATGTCGAGGGCGACCTTGAGCCCTTGAAGCATGTTGGACGCCGGCGTGTAGGGGAAGAAGCCGTTGGCGTTCGCCGCGATCATCTCCTCCCAGTCCCAGAAGGAGCGCGGCATCCGGGCGAACTTCGCCGCAGCGCGCGCTTTCTCGGAGACGGCGTTGAAGGACAGGCCCGGCGGCAGCATCAGCCCCTTCTGGGAGCCGCCGACGGTGACGTCGACACCCCATTCCTCGTGACGGTAGTCGATGGAGCCGAGCGACGAGATGGTGTCGACAAGGAGGAGGGCAGGGTGGCCTGCGCTGTCGATGGCGCGCCTGATCGAGGGGATGTCGGAGGTGACGCCGGTCGAGGTCTCGTTGTGGACGACGCAGACCGCCTTGATCCGGTGCTCACGGTCCTTGGCGAGCCGGCTCTCGATGACCGCGGCAGCGGCGCCGGTTCGCCAGTCGCCGGGCAGCACCTCGGGCTCGAGACCGATCTTTCGCGCCATCTTGCTCCAGAGCGTCGAGAACCAGCCGGTCTCGAACATCAGGAGTGAGTCGCCGGGCGAGAGCGTGTTGACGAGGGCCGCCTCCCAGGCGCCGGTGCCTGAAGCAGGGTAGATCACCACCGGGCCGCTCGTCTTGAATACGGCGCGGATGCCCGCGAGCACTTCCCGCCCAAGGGCCTGAAACTCGGGCCCCCGATGGTCGATCGTCGGCTGGGCAATGGCTGCCAGAATTGGCAGGGGCGTGTTCGTCGGACCCGGAATCTGGAGAAAGTGTCTGCCCGGCTGGTAGGTCATGCGTGTCTCCCTTACGGCACCCGACCTACGTATGTTGTATTATGTATCTGTAGTGCGCAAGCTTCGCGTGCTATCAGGTCTCGGTCAGGTGACCGAAGCGCAGGAGAACGCCATGCGGGATGAACTGCCGCCGGCCGCGCGCCGCGTCTCGGTCAATGTGCAGCTCAAGCGCCGGCTTGAGGCAGCGCTTGAAGGTGGCGTCGCGCTCGACTTGGGCACGCGCGGGCGCTACGCGACGGACGCTTCAATCTACCAGATCTTGCCGGCCGGGGTGGTTTTTCCAAAAACGGATGCCGACGTGGCGGCAATCCTTGCCATAGCCGCTGAGGAGGACGTGCCCGTCATCGCCCGCGGCGGCGGCACTTCGCAGAACGGCCAGCCACTCGGCGCGGGACTTGTGATCGACTTCAGCCGGCACCTGCACGGCGTGCTCGATTACGATCCCGCGGCGCGCCACGTCCGGGTGCGCCCGGGGACTGTGCTCCAGCAGCTCAACGCGCGGCTGCGGCGCGACGGCCTCTTCTTCCCGGTCGAGCCGTCGACCTCGAACCGGTGCACGATCGGCGGGATGGCCGGCAACAACTCGTCGGGCGCGCGCTCGATCCACTATGGCAAGATGTCGGATAACGTCACTCGGGTGGAGGCGTTGCTTGCCGACGGCACACCCTTCACCTTCGCGCGAAAGAGCGACACCACTCAGGCGATCAGCGGCGACCACGCCGCAGCGATCGCGGCCAAAGCGGTGCGCGTCGCCCGCTGCGAGGCCGCCGAGATCGAGGCCCGCTTCCCGAAGGTGCAGCGGCGCGTAGGCGGCTACAACCTCGACGCACTCCTGCCCGAGCCGGCCAACTATCCGGCCCTGCTTGTCGGTGCCGAAGGCACGCTGGCCGTCACGACCGCGATCGACCTTGCGCTCTCGACCCTGCCGCGCCACCGGGTGATGGGAATTTGCCACTTCCCAAGCTTCCGGAACGCGATGGAAACGACCCGGCATCTCGTGGCGCTCGGGCCGGTGGCGGTAGAACTTGTCGACAACAACGTGCTGGCACTCGGTGCGGAGATCCCGGCGATGGCGCGAACGCTCGCTCAGATCACCCGCGGAGCGCCCGACTGCCTGCTGCTCGTCGAGTTCGCAGGGGACGATCTCGGCGCACTCGATGCCCGACTGCGGGAGCTGGACTCCTGTATGGCCGACCATGGCTTCCCCGCCGCAGTGCTCGATGTGCGCGAGCCCGTGGTCCAGGCGGAGGTATGGGGTGTGCGTGAGGCCTGCCTCAACATCATGATGTCGATGAAGGGCGACGGAAAGCCGATCTCCTTCATCGAGGATTGCGCCGTGCCGCTCGAGCATCTCGCGGACTACACCGACGCGATCACCGAGCTCTTCGCCCGGCACGGCACGCGGGGGACCTGGTATGCCCACGCCTCGGTCGGCTGCCTGCACGTTCGGCCGATCCTCAACATGAAGACCGCTGATGGGGTGCGGGCGATGCGGGCCATTGCCGAGGAGGCCTTCGCGCTCGTGCGCCGGTTCGAGGGGTCGCATTCGGGCGAGCACGGCGATGGCATCTCGCGGTCGGAGTTCCACGAAGTAATGTTCGGCCCGCGGCTGGTGAGCGCCTTCGAGGCGGTCAAGGAAGCGTTCGACCCCGAGAACCGGCTCAATCCCGGCAAGATCGTGCGGCCGCTCGCCATGGACGACCGCAACCTGATGCGCTTTCCCCAGGACTATGCGGCGCCCGAGCCGGCATGGACCGCGCTCGACTGGTCCGACTGGAAGGGCTTCGGCGGCGCGGTCGAGATGTGCAACAATAACGGCACCTGCCGCAAGCTCGCGGGCGGGGTCATGTGTCCCTCCTACCGGGTAACGCGGGACGAGCGACATTCAACGCGCGGCCGGGCAAACACGCTGCGCCTCGCGATCTCGGGCCAGCTCGGACCAGACGCCTTCACGGGCGACGAGATGAAGGAGACGCTGGACCTCTGCGTGTCCTGCAAGGGCTGCCGCCGGGAATGCCCGACCGGGGTCGATATGGCGAAGATGAAGATCGAATTCCTTCACCACTATTACGCGCGCCACGGCCTGCCGCTGCGCGAGCGGCTCGTGGCGGAGTTGCCGGCTTACGCGCCCGCTGCGGCCCGGATGCGGGGCGTGCTGAACCTGCGCGACCGGCTGCCCGGCGCCGCTTGGCTCTCCGAGCGGGTCGCCGGCCTCTCGGCGCGCCGCACGCTGCCCGTCTGGCGCAGGCCCTGGACCGAGCGCCACCTGCCGCCCGGGCCGATTCGCGGCGACGGGCGCGACGTCGTGCTGTTCGGCGACACCTTCAACCGCTACTTCGAGCCCGAAAACCTCGCCGCGGCCGAGGCGGTGCTCGACTGGGCAGGCTACAGGCGCCACCGCGTCGCGACGGAGGGGCGCCCGCTCTGCTGCGGCCGCACCTACCTCGCGGCCGGCATGGTGGAGAAGGCAAGACGCGAGGCCCGGCGCACCCTCGACGCGCTCGCTCCCCTCGTCGTGCATGGCGCGCGCATCGTCGGGCTCGAACCCTCCTGCCTCTTCACCATGCGGGACGAGTTCGCGAGCCTCCTGCCGCCCGACGAAGTGGCGCCGCTCGCGAAGGCGGCCCTCATGATCGAGGAGGCGCTCGCCGCCGATATGGCGGTGGGCCGCGTGCCTGCCTTCCCAAGCCGGGGCGGGCGGGTCGCGCACCTGCACGGCCACTGCCACCAGAAGGCCTTCGGCGCCATGGGCGCCGTCGAGACGGTGCTGCGCGCCGTCCCCGGCCTCGAGGTGCGGCCGATCGAGTCGAGCTGCTGCGGGATGGCGGGCGCCTTCGGCTACCGCTCCGAGCATGTCGAAACCTCCCTCGCCATGGGCGAGGCAGCCCTCTTCCCCGCGCTGCGCGCGGCGGAGCCGGACGATCTTGTCGTCGCCGACGGCACCTCTTGCCGGCACCAGATCCGCGACGGCACCGGCCGCGAAGCGCGGCACGTCGCCCGGGTGCTTGCGGAATTCCTGGACTTGCCGAAGACTCCGACTCGGCAGCAAAAAGGCGGACAGCGATGAGCGTTGCGAACGAAAACTCCCTCGCGATCCAGCGCCGCTACCTCCATGACGAGGCGGCCGACCGCTTGCGCGAGCTGATCCTTAGCGGCCGGCTGGCGCCGGGGGATCGAGTGAACGAGTCCGAGCTCTGCGAGCAGTTCGGCATCTCGCGCACGCCGATGCGGGAGGCAATTAAGATCCTCGCCGCCGAGCGCCTGCTCGAGACTCTGCCAAACCACGGCGCCCGCGTCGCGCAGATTGGCGGCGAGGAACTCGAGGAGATGATCGAGGTGGTGGCGGCCCTCGAGGCGACGGGGGGCGGTCTTGCTTGCCGGCACATCACCGACGCAGAGATCGCCGAGATCGAGGCCGACCACACTGCCATGGTCGACGCCTGGCGACGCGGCGATGAGACGACGTACTTCGCGCGCAATCGCGCGATCCACGATGCGATCATGGCCGCCTCACGCAACCGCACTCTGATCAACCTCTACAAATCGATTTCGGGGCGCATCCTCAGGGCGCGCTATTCAGCGCATAAGACGCCGCAACAGTGGGAGAAAGCGGTGCGCGAGCACGAGATGATCATGGCGCAGCTCCGCGCCCGAGACGAGGAAGCGTTGACCGCGACCATGCGGGACCACGTCCGCGGCAAGGCCGTGGTCATCGCGGGTGCCTATGGCCTCTCGATCGACGGCGCGAAGTGGAGGAGACAGGATGGTGCTTGATCTTGCCACCGCGCGGGGGATCCTCGACGGGTGCCTCTCCAGAGCCGGCGAGATGAGGTTGCGGCCGATCACCGTCGCCGTCGTTGACGCGGGCGGTCATCTGCTTGCCCTCGCTCGGCAGGACGGGGCGAGCACGCTGCGTCCCGAGATCGCCCAGGGCAAGGCGAAGGGCGCGGTCGCGATGGGGCTTGGCTCGCGCGCACTGTTCGTGCGGGCCGAAAGCCAGCCGTACTTCATCCAGGCAATGAACGCGCTCGCCGGGGGCGCGCTCGTCCCCGTGCCGGGAGGCGTCCTGATCCGGCGGGGCAGTGTGATCCTCGGCGCAGTCGGAATTACGGGCGACTCCTCGGACAATGACGAGGCGTGTGCCGTGGCGGCCATCGAGGCGGCGGGGCTCGAGGCCGACACGGGCTGACCTACGCCCCGCATCGACCGCCAGCCCAAGCTTCCGCCGCCCTTGGGAAGACAGTCCCTGCGCTCTGACAGCATGTCGTCTGCCGCATGAAGCATGAAGTCCCAGGCCCCGAAAACACGTCGGCGGCTGTTTAGCATGACGCTCAGGCCGGTGCCAGCAGCCGCAGAGCGGCCCCGGTAACCCCGCCAGTATCCTACGGCTAGACGCGATCGCCGGAGTGGTGACAGCGTGTCACTCTCGGCACCCAAATCTACGCTAAACTTCAACCTGCAACCTTCAGGTTATGAGTCGTGTCGAACAGACCATGAACAATTGCGCTCGTTTGCGTATTCCTTCGACATTTCCGTCAGTTGGAGCCCCCTGCCCCACGCGCGCCGTCCGCAGGATTGCGCAGAAACTGGCAGCACTTTGTCCCCTCTTGCTTCCACAATGCTTCCACGTGGGCGCTGGCTGATGGTCGCGGTAGCACCCCGCATCAGTGCAGAGTGCCCGGCCGTTCCAGGGTTTGCGTTGCCAGCCTCTGCTGCCGCGCTCTCCGGTTGGACAGGAGGATCAT
>SKOX01000258.1 GCA_007119835.1 Paracoccaceae bacterium | reverse complement strand
TGCCTCTGCCGCTTCCCCTGGGCCTTCCGGGCCGCCATCGGCATGAGCGGCACCTACGACCTCGAGCAGCTCTTCGGGATGCGCGGGACCGAGCACTACTACTTCGCGGCTCCGCTCAGCTTCCTGCCGAACCTCGACGGCGCCCTCCTCGACCTGCTGCGCTCGCGCTTCGTCCTCCTCACCCACGGCGAGGGCCGCTGGGAGGAACCCGAGCAGAGCTGGCGGATGGCGGGCATCCTCGGCGCAAAGGGCGTGCCGAACCGCGTCGACACCTGGGGTCCGGAATGGGACCACGACTGGCCGACCTGGCGGCAGATGCTGCCGCGCTACCTCGGGGATCTGACCGGGTGAGCGCGCGGCTGACATGCATACGCTCTATGCATGGAATATGCATGCAATGTGCATCGCCCGTTTCGCGCCGCGTCCGGCGTGAACCCGCACGCGTTCTCCCATCCTTTGCCGGTGCTGCCCGATGAACATCCTCTTCCTCGAGCCCGCCTTTCCCGCCAACCAGCGCGAGTTCGTCCGGGCCCTCGCCGCCAT
Source organism: Paracoccaceae bacterium (assembly GCA_007119835.1). Taxonomy (GTDB): domain Bacteria; phylum Pseudomonadota; class Alphaproteobacteria; order Rhodobacterales; family Rhodobacteraceae; genus Amaricoccus. The sequence continues at coordinate 6,339 of SKOX01000258.1, read as the reverse complement.
CGGCGCCAACGTCTACGGCATCGGCGAGCGCCCCTACGACTGGCTCGACGACGAGACAAAGTCCCGCCTCCGCGGCTACTGGCAGATCAGCTCCGTGACCGACGAGCCCCACCTGGAATGGGCCGTCCGCGAGGCCCAGCGCCATTTCTGGGTCGACCGCATCGAGACCGTGATCGAGGCCCACGTCCTCGCCGCCGCCCATGTCCGCGAGCGCACCGGCATCCCCGGCACCTCCTCGCGCACCGCCTGGCTCTGCCGCGACAAGGTGGCGATGAAGGCCGCCCTGCGCGAGGCCGGCGTGCCGACCGCCGCTTCCGACGGTGTCTCGACCCTCGCCGACGCCGAGCACTTCGCCCGCATGGTCGGCTTCCCCGTGATCGTGAAGCCGCGCGACGCCGCCGGCGCCGCCGGAACCTTCCGCGCCGACACGATGGACGAGCTTCAGGCCGTCGCGCGCGCCTGCGGCCTCGCCGACGGCGCCGCCGTCGCCATCGAGGAGTTCGTCGAGGGCCACGAGGGCTTCTACGACACCCTGACCGTCAACGGCGCCATCGCCTGCGACTTCGTCAGCCACTACTACCCGAACGTGCTCGAGGCGATGCGCACCCGCTGGATCTCGCCGCAGATCGTCGCCACCAACCGCATGCACGAGCCGTTCTACGGGGAGATCCGCGCCCTCGGCCGGCGCGTCACCGAGGCGCTCGGCATCACCACATCGGCGACACACATGGAGTGGTTCTACGGGCCGAAGGGGCTCAAGTTCTCCGAGATCGGCTGCCGCCCGCCCGGCGTCGGCCAGTGGGACAGCTACTGCGCCGCGGGCGAGTTCGACATCTATCGCGAATGGGCGCTGGCCGTCTGCCACGGCACCACCGACCGCGCGCCATCTCGCGTATATGCCTGCGGCATCATCGCCCTGCGTCCCGACCGGGACGGCCACATCTCGCACTATTCCGGCCTGGACGACATCTTCGGGCGCTACAGAGACCTCATCGTCGGCCACCGCTTCCCGTCGCCGGGGACCGGCACTCAGCCCGTCGAGGCCGGTTACATGGCGAACGCCTGGGTTCGCCTTCGCCATCCCGACTACGACACTCTGCGCCAGGTCTTGAACGACATCGGCGAAACCGTGACGGTGCACGCGAGATAGGAGCGTTTTCCGGTGCCCGGCGGGCGTGCGGCAGGCCAGAAGTGCTGTAGTCCGCCGAAGGCTGCTCCGAAAGAAGTCGGCCACTAGGTGATCGCAGACCGTGAGGCGCAGCGCGCGCGCAAGCAGTGCAGCACGGCAGTGCCGCCAGGCAGTCGGCGAGGGCGTAGGCCACGCCTTTCATCACCGCCGGGGGTGCGGCGCCTAATCGACGAAGGTCCGGCGGGCCAGGCACATGGCGGCACCTGGCCGGCCGGGAGGCCGCCGCGCGGCGGAAGCGTCACGGCTGCCAGGGCTGCCTTTCCTGCCGTTCGCGCTCGCGTTCGACGCGGTTCATCAGCTCGTATTCCTCCGACAGTCCGCGAACGAGGCCCCAGCACATGAACAGCATGATGACCGAGAACGGCAGCGCCGCGATGATCGCTGCCGACTGCAGCGCGGCGAGACCCCCCGAAAGCAGAAGCACCGCCGCCACCAGACCCTCGCCCAGGCCCCAGATCACGCGGTGAATGGTCGGCGGCTCCATGTCGCCGAGCGACAGGAGCGTCGTGATCACGAGGGTGCCCGAGTCCGACGAGGTGATGAAGTATGTCGCGATCAGCAGCGTCGCGACGCCCGCGAACAGCACGCTCATCGCCCCCGCATCCATCGCGCCGATCGTCTGGTAGAGCGCAAGCGTGACATCCTCGTTGACGGCCTCGACGATGCCGCCGACGTCCCAGAGCTCGATGTAGAGGGCTGTTCCGCCGAAAACCGTCAGCCAGAAGATCGCGAGCAGCGTCGGCACCAGCAGGACGCCGAGAATGAACTCGCGCACGGTGCGGCCACGCGAGATCCGCGCGATGAACATGCCGACGAACGGCGCCCAGGAAATCCACCATCCCCAGTAGAAGGCGGTCCAGCTGGCCTGCCACCCGGCGGTGCCCGCGGGTCCGGCGCCGGCGTTGGTCCAGAACGACAGCGGCACGATGTTGAGGAGATAGTCGCCTAGAGCCTGGACGAAGAGGTTCAGGAGATAGCTCGTCGGTCCGAAGAACAGAAAGAAGGCGAGGATCGCGATCGACAGCCAGAGGTTCAGCTCCGACAGGATCCGGACGCCCTTGCCGACGCCCGAGACCACCGAGACGGTGGCGATCGCCGAGACGATGGCGATGAGCAGGATCTGGTAGCCGGTTCCGATCGGCATGCCGAACAGCTGGTTGAGGCCGGTGTTCATCTGGACGACGCCGAAGCCCAGCGACGTCGCGATGCCGAAGACCGTCCCGAAGACGGCGAGCACGTCGGCAGCATTGCCCCAGAAGCCGTAGATCCGCTCGCCCAGGATCGGATAGAGGACCGAGCGGATCGAAAGCGGCAGCTTGCGGCGATAGCTGAAGAAGGCCAGCGACAGACCGACGATGACGTAGATCGCCCATGGGTGCAGGCCCCAGTGGAAATAGGTGATCCGCATCGCCACCTGGGCTGCGGCCGCCGTTCCGGCAGCCTCCTCGGGCATCAACGGATTGCCCTGGAAGTGGAACATCGGCTCGGCGATCGACCAGAAGACCAGGCCGATGCCCATCCCGGCACCGAACAGCATGGAGAACCAGGCGAAGTAGCCGAACTCCGGCTCCTGGTCGTCGTCGCCGAGCTTGAGATCGCCGAGGCGGCTGAACAGGAGGTAGAGCGCGAAGACCAGGAAGCCGGCGACAATCAGGATGTAGTACCACTTGAAGCCGCTGATGATGGCGCCGCTGAGCCTCCCGAACAGATCCGCCGAATACTCCGGGGCCAGAACGCCGAACAGCAGGAAGACGATCACGATGCCGAGCGACACCATGGTCATCGGCGCGTTGAGGCCCTTGAAGATGCCGCTTTCCGCCCTCACGTCCGCTTCTCCATCTGCATGATGTCGTGCTCGGGCTGATCGACCGGGTAGAATTCCTCGCCGACATGGCTGCCGGAGCCGGCGACGGCGCGGAAGGCCATCCGCCCCTTGATGGTGGCGCGGTGGTCGATCAGCGACACCGACGGCCGGTTGTTCACGCCGGTGCGCTGGCCGAGAAAGATCGCGGTCGGCACGCCGATGTTCGACGTCCCGCTGGTCAGCCAGAGCCGCGACCAGTCGAACACACCACCGATGAAGCCGATCTGCCGCAGGGCGGCGTCGAAGCCGGCGACGAAATGGTCGCGCGCCTGCCGGGTCGTGAAGATGTGGACGGTGATGTAGGCCTGCTCCAACTCGGTCACGAGCTGCGGCAGGGTGAAGCTGCCGGTCTGCTCGGCCTGAACGTGTCTTTCGGTGTCGGGATCGATCTTGACCGAGAGGTCTTCGGGGTCGGGATCGTAGCGCGGCAGGTAGCGCACGAAGGCCGAGGTGTCGGCCATGAAGTAGCGCGCCCGGACGACCTCCGTGCGCCGGATGAAGTCCTCGATGGACAGCGAACGAATGTCTTCCTCCGACAGGCGTGGCGTGTCGGGCGCTGCTGCATCAGCCATGGATTGTCTCCTTTTTTCGGCCCCTCTCCGGGGAAAATGCCGCAGCCATGCCGCAGCTCCTGTGCGGGTGCCGCGCCGGGCATGCCTTCGGCTGCGGCGGGCCGCTGGGCGCGGCGAGCCGCGCTCACTCCGCCGGCGCGACGGGCAGATCGTCGGCCGGAATTTCCTCGCCGGGCACGACGGCGGCATCCTCGTCCGGCGCCCGCTCACGGGTCGCGAACAGCGCGAGCGCGAGCGCCGCCAGGGCGACGATGGCGATGCCCACTCCGTGACGGAACCCGAACCGCCGCTGTCGCCGCTCCGTCGTGCCTTTGTCCCGATCCGCCATCCGTCGCTCCGTCCGCCATTCCTCTTGCGGCACAATCCTGTGGCCGCCGCCCCGGTTCCGCCTGCCGATCCGTGGTGCCAGGGCAGCGGCTTCGACACGCACCGGCGTGGCGGCCGTGCGGGGTGAGGGGACCGGGTTCGACGCGCCGGTGCAGGCGGCTGTCGTCGCGACGGAAACCTCCGGCGCGCCTTTCCGGTTCACCCTGCATGACCTTACGCGTTCAACCGCGCCTTGTGAACCGGCCGTTCGGCGATCCGGGGCTATGCCTCGACTTCCGCTACAGCCGGCGCGCGATGCTGTTCGATCTCGGCGACCTCGCGGCCCTGTCGCCGCGGCAACTCCTGCGGGTGAGCCACGCCTTCGTCTCCCACGCGCACATGGATCATGTGGCGGGCCTCGACCGGCTCCTGCGCGTCTGCCTGCATCGTACGGCGCCCCTGTCGCTCGTCGGGCCGCCGGGCTTCGTTCGGCAGATCGAGCACCGGTTGCGGAGCTACACCTGGAACCTGCTCGACGCGCGCTCGGTCGACTTCCGCCTGCAGGTGGCCGAGTTCGGGCGCGCCGGGCTCGGCCGGTCGGCCGAGTTCCGGGCCCGCGATGCCTTCCGGCGGCGGCCGCTCGAGACGCCGCCGCAGGAAGCCGGGCGGGCGCATGCGGAGGCTGCGTTCGCGGTGGACGCCGTCGTGCTCGACCACGGCACGCCGTCGCTTGCCTTCGCCCTGCGCGAGGCCGACCGGGTCAACGTCTGGCGCACCGGACTCGACGCGCTCGGCCTCGAGGTGGGGCCGTGGCTCACCAGGGCGAAGGATGCCGTCCGGGCCGGGCTTCCGGACGGGCATCGGTTGGAGGGGCCGCAGGGCCGCGCGATCCCGCTCGACCTCTTGCGCGAGAACGCCCTGAAGGTGACCCGCGGGCGTGTGATCGCCTACGTGACCGACGCGGCCGACACGCCGCAGAACAGGGAGAGGATCGTGAGCCTCGCCGCGGACGCCGACCAGCTGTTCATCGAGGCGGCCTTCCTGCACGCCGATCGCCACTTGGCCGATGCGACCCGCCATCTGACCGCGCGGGCTGCGGGCGAGATCGCCCGCTCATGCGGCGCGCGGCAGGTCACGCCGTTCCATCACTCGGCCCGCTACCTCGACACGCCGGCGGCCCTGGAAGAGGAGCTGCAGGCGGCTTGGGAGGGTCGGGAGCCGCCGGGCGACCGGTGAGGCAGGCGTTATGGGCCGATCAGCCGCAGCACCGGTCATCCGGCGTCGGCGCGGTGACGCTCGACGAGTTCGGCCATCGAGTTGAAGCGGAAGTCGGTTTCCGGGAGCTCGCCCGGGTCCATGGTGGCGCCGAAGCCGCCCTGGGCGTGGCGGCGGTAGATCCAGCAGGTGGCGAGGCCGTGCCGCCTGGCCGGGACGTGGTCGTGAAAGAGGCTTTCTGCGGTGTGGAGGATGTCGGTGCGGCCGAGGCCGAGGTCGCCGATCCGGTGCAGCATGTATTCGAAGTTGCGCGCCGACGGCTTGTAGGCGCCGACATCCTCGGCGGTGTAGATCGCGTCGAAGGTGACGCCGAGCCGGGCGTTGCTTGCGCGGAAGGAGGCGTTGTCGACGTTCGACAGGATGATGAGCCTGTAGTGGTATTTGAGGTAGGCGAGGGCCTCGGCCGTGTCGGGAAACGCCGGCCAGTCCCCGACCGAACGGCCGTAGGCGATGCAGGCGTCGTGGTCGGCCGGCACGCCCCAGTGTTCGGCGAGCCGCTTGTAGACCACCGCGAGCAGGTCGCTGTAGCGCATGTGCGGCGTGAAGCTTTGCTGCTCGGATTCCTGGCGGGCGTGCGCCTCGAGGATGGTGTCGCGCGGCAGTTCGGCGGGCAGGCGGTCGGTGAGGTGGCGCAGGCCCGCGATCATGCCGCTCTCCCAGTCGATCAGGGTGCCGTAGCAGTCGAAGGTCAGGGCCTTGAAGTCGGTCAGGCGCATGGGCGCTATCCTTGTCGCGGAGTGGTGGCGGGCCGGTGGTGGTTGCCTTCGGGCGGCATCATCTGCGACCACGTCCGTCCCAGCGGCGCGAGGCGGCGGAGACCGATGGCAGCCCGATGATCCACAGCCTTCTCGCCGCGGCGGCGCGGCATGGCAAGCTCCTGCTCGTTGCTGGGCTGATCGCGGGCATCGCGCTGCCGGAGCTTGCGCTTGCCATGCGCCCGGGCCTGCCGTGGATGATCGCGACGCTCCTGTTCCTCGCGGCGCTCCGGATCGGGCCGCGGCGGGCCGTCGATGTGGCGGGCGGGCTGCGGCATGCGCTCGGCGCGCTTCTGGTGCTGCAGCTCGTCATGCCGATGGCGGCGGCGGTGGGCTTCGCGGCGCTCGGGCTGCACGGGCCGCTGGCGACGTCGCTCG
>SKOX01000061.1 GCA_007119835.1 Paracoccaceae bacterium | reverse complement strand
GCTCGCGGTAGCCCGGGTCCGCGAGCAGGCGGCCGAGCGCCGGGGTGAGGCGCCGCGCGCTCAGGCGGCGCAGGGGGATGTGCACGCCGACCCGGTGGTGGGCGATTCGCGCGGCGTTGCCCGGCTGGTCGAACGCGACCGGCGCGGCGATGAGCGGCACGCCCGCCGCGAGCGCGGCAAGGACGGTGTTGCTGCCGCCGTGGGTGAGGCAGACGGCAGCGCGCGCCATGGCGGACGGGTAGGAGACGAAATCCGTGACCGCGTCCGCGCCGATCGAGGCGGCCTGTCGCGGGCTGAGGCGGCCGCCATGGGCGACGAGAAGCTGGGCGCCGAGCCCGCGGCAGGCCTTCGCCGTCGCTTGGAAGGCGCCCAGCCGGTGGCCCTGGAGCGTGCCGAAGGTCGCGAAGACCAGCGGTCGGTCGGGATCGAGGGCGAAGGGCAGGGGGGCGGCGTCCCGCTCCGGCGGGCACATCGGGCCGACATAATGCAGCGGGCTTTCGGCCGGCCGGGGGAAGTCGAAGCCGCGCACGGTCTGGGCGATCTGGAGCGACGGCGACAGGCAGTCGTCGGGCGTGCGGCGACGCCCGAGGCCGAAGCGCTCGGCCCAGCGGGCGATCGTCGCGTTCTGCCGGCGCATGAGGATGTCGGCGATGGCGGCGGCCCTGGCGACGCGCGCGGCGCCGGAGGGGCTCGGGTCGTAGGGCCAGGCGAGGTAGGGCAGCGGGACGCCGGGGTCGCGGTTGATCGGCAGCGCGGCCGCGATCGAGGCGTACGGCAGGCCGAGGCCTGCGGCGAGCAGGCCGGCCGCGGGTTCTAGCTGGTCGCCGACGACGGCCTCGGCCTCGATCGCGCGCAGGATGTCCGGGCCGGCTGCGCAGAGCGCCTCGGTGAGGGCGGCGGTGTCGCGGACGGTGCGCAGAATGCCGATGACGCCGCCGGGGTGTTCGGCATGCCGCACCGTGCGGGCGAGGAGCCGCGCGCTGGCGGGCGTGGCCGGCGGGGTGCGGACCGCGGGCACATCCGATCGGACAAAGGCCTCGGCGCCGGCGTTGAGCAGGAAGGTCGTCCGGTGGCCGCGGCGGGCGAGCGCCTCCGCAAGGGCCTCGAACACCCGCAGATGCGCCTGGAACGGCGGGCAGATCAGGGCGAGATGCACCATGCCGACCCTTTCTTCCGCTGGCGACCCTCGTTAGCCGAGCGCATCGCCGGCCGCCAGCCCGCAGCGCGGGCAGCCGTTGCAGGCGCGACATCCTGTCTCTTCCTCATGTCATTTGTGAGCCAGTCAGTGTAATGCTATGTTTTCGTGATCGAAGCGCGATTCATCTCGGCCGCCGGGTGCGGAGGGGCGGCTGCGGCGAGAGACGCCGCATTTGCCTCTCGCGCCGCTCTGTCCTAGGTCCCGGGCATTGAAGGGAGATCGAGCGATGTCCTCCACTGCCGCGCCGGCCGAGCACAGCGACCACGAGCGACCCGACTTCGCCCATCAGCGGACCGTCGGCGTCGTGCTGGCGGGCGCGATCATCGGGGGCTGGGTCGCGGTGCACCTGCTGATGGTCTGGGTGTACGAGTTCGGCCAGCATCCGCTCTGGATCGCGCCGCTCGCGATCGCGCTGCAGACCTGGCTTTCGGTCGGGCTCTTCATCGTCGCGCACGACTGCATGCACGGCTCGCTGGCGCCGTTCCGGCCGCGGGTGAACCTATGGGTGGGGCGGATCGCGCTCAGGCTCTATGCCGGGCTCGGCTACGACCGGTTGCGGCCGAAGCATTTCGCCCATCACGCAGCGCCGGGGACAGAGCACGATCCGGACTTCGATGCCGCGCATCCGCGGAACTTCTGGCCGTGGTTCGGGACTTTCATGCGCGAATACCTCAACCTGCGGGACTTCGTCGTTCTGGTGGTGGCGTTCCACGTCTACATCTTCGTCCTCGGCGCGCCGTTCGAGAACGTCATCGCGTTCTGGGCGGTGCCGGCGTGGCTCTCGGCGCTGCAGATCTTCTATTTCGGGACCTACCTGCCGCACCGGGAGGAGGAGGAGGCGTTCTCGGACACCCATCGCAGCCGGAGCAACGACTATCCGTGGCTGGTATCGCTGCTGACATGCTTCCATTTTGGCTATCACCACGAGCATCACCGCCATCCGCGCGTACCGTGGTGGCAGTTGCCGCGGATGCGATTCTCGCGCTGACCCGCGGCCTGGGTCCGGGCGGATGCGCCGGGTCCGCTTCTCCAGCCTGACCCGACCAGATCCGAAGGTTGCGATCGGCGGCTCAACACGCAGGATTTGAATGCGTTGCCAGTCCTGCACGCCGAAAGTGTCGGCGGCGACGAGCCGTTGCCGTCGCCTTCGGCATATATGGTGTTGCGAGTCGGCTCCAAATCCATATGATGGGTCAAAAGCAATCCAAACACTATCGAAGCAGCGAGGCGGGCGTGAGTGCAGAATCACTAACTCTCAACGACGGCTCAGCCGCGGCTCGCGCGGAGGAAATGCCGCTGCAGGTGCGGAGCCGGTCGTTCACCGCGGTCGTGCTGAAGGTGACGGGGGCCGCGGACGCAGGATTTTTCGCCTCGCTCGATTCTCTCATGCGGCAGGCGCCGCACTTCTTCGTGAACGCGCCGCTGGTCCTCGACCTCGAGCAGGCGACCGATCTTCAGGTCAAGGGCGACTTCGTCAAGCTGGTCCGCGAGCTTCGCGCACGCAGGCTGTCGCCGATCGCCATCCAGAACGCGAGCGCCGATCAGGGGATCGCGGCTTTCGGCGCCGGCCTCATCACGCTGCAGGGCGGCCGCGACGTGCCGACCGAGCGCCGCGGGCGCGCAGCCGAGGCGGCGCCGGCGGCCAGCGAGCCGGAGCCTGAGTCCGAACCGGCGGCGGCGAGCCTGCTGATCACCGAGCCGGTCCGGTCGGGCCAGCGCATCTTCGCCGACCGCGGCGACCTGATCGTCAACGCTTCGGTAAGCTCGGGCGCCGAGCTCGTCGCCCACGGCAGCATCCACATCTACGGACCGATGCGCGGCCGGGCGCTCGCCGGCGTCAACGGCGACAAGTCCGCGCGGATCTTCTGCCAGAGCCTCGAGGCGGAGCTGATCGCCATCGCCGGGCTCTACCTCACGAGCGACGACCTCGGCCCCACCGTCCGCAAGAAGCGCGTGCAGGCCTTCCTTCGCGACCAGACGCTCTGTGTCGAGCCCCTCAAGTAACCCCCAGACAGGAGTTTTCGCTTGGCCAAGATCATCGTTGTCACATCCGGCAAGGGTGGCGTGGGCAAGACCACGTCGACCGCTGCCATCGGCGCGGGCCTCGCGATGCGCGGGCACAAGACCGTCGTCATCGACTTCGACGTAGGTCTCCGCAACCTCGACATGATCATGGGGTGCGAGCGCCGCGTGGTCTTCGACTTCATCAACGTCATCCAGGGCGACGCGAAGCTGAAGCAGGCGCTGATCAAGGATCGCCGCCTCGAGAACCTCGCGATCCTGCCGACATCCCAGACCCGGGACAAGGACGCGCTGACCCGCGAGGGCGTCGGCAAGGTGCTGGACGAGCTGCGCGAGGACTTCGACTACATCATCTGCGACAGCCCCGCCGGTATCGAGCGCGGCGCTTATCTCGCGATGTACTACGCCGACGAGGCGGTGGTGGTCACCAATCCCGAGGTTTCCTCGGTCCGCGACAGCGACCGGGTCCTGGGGCTGCTCTCGAGCAAGACCCACCTCGCCGAGAAGGGCGAAGGCGGGGTCAAGTCGCACCTCCTGCTGACCCGTTACGACCCGAAGCGGGTCGCGAGCGGCGAGATGATGAAGGTCGAGGACATCCTCGAGATCCTCTCCATCCCGCTCCTCGGCATCATCCCCGAGAGCACGGCGGTGCTGAAGGCGTCGAACGTCGGCACGCCGGTGACGTTCGACACGAAGTCGAATGCCGGCAAGGCCTACGAGGACGCCGTCTCCCGCCTCGACGGCGAGCAGATCGAGATGCGCATCAAGCCGGAGCGGCCCGGTCTGTTCCAGCGGCTGCTGCGCAGGACGGCGTGACATGCTGAGCTTTTTCCGCAGGAAGCGCGACACCCACTCCGCCGACACCGCCAAGGACCGTCTGCAGATCCTGCTGGCGCATGAGCGGACCGACCGCTCGGCGCCGGACTTTCTGCCGATGCTCCAGCGCGACATCCTCGCCGTGATCGAGCGCTACATGCGCGTCGGTGGCGACAGCGTAGATATCAAGATGGAGCGCGGCGACGACCTGTCGACGCTCGAGATCAACATAGAGCTTCCGGGCGACCGGAAGCTGCAGACCCGCGGCGCGGCATAACCCGGCGCTAGGTCCGGGGCCGCGGCCCCGGGCCGACCGGGAAAGCTAATTCCGCAGCCAGTCGTCGACGCCGCTGCCGACCGCCTCGGCCACGGAGCCGAAGCCGTCGCGGGCGAGCAGCGCATCGAGGCCGTGCGCGATCCGGCCGACAAGGCCGAGGCCCTGGTAGACCAGCGCCGTGTAGAGCTGCACCGCTGCGGCGCCGGCGCGGATCTTGGCGTAGGCGTCCTCCGCGCTCGCGACGCCGCCCACACCGATCAGCGGCACGCGTCCCGCCGTCAGCCGGTAGAGGCGGGCGAGAACGCGGGTGGAGGGCTCGAAAAGCGGCCGGCCGGACAGGCCGCCGGCCTCCCCAGCGTGGCGGCTGGTGAGGTCAGAGCGCGCCAGCGTGGTGTTGGTCGCGACGATGCCGGCGACGCTGGAAGCCGTGGCGACCTCGGCGATGTCGGCGATCTCGGCCTCGGTCAGGTCGGGGGCGATCTTGAGGAAGATCGGCAGCGGCTTTGCCAGCGCGGCGTTCCGGTCCATCACGCCTTCGAGAAGCGCCGCGAGGGCTGCGCGGCCCTGCAGTTCGCGCAGAGCCTCGGTGTTCGGCGAGGAGACGTTCACCGTCGCGAAGTCGACATGCGGGCCGGCCACCGCGAGGACCTCGGCGTAGTCGGCGGCGCGGTCGGGGCTTGCCTTGTTTGCCCCGAGGTTCAGGCCGAGGATCCCGGGCGCGCGCGGACGGGCGAGGCGGGTGGCGATGGCCGCCGCCCCGTCGTTGTTGAAGCCGAAGCGGTTGATGACCGCCGCGTCCTCGGCGAGACGGAAGAGGCGCGGACGCGGATTGCCTGGCTGCGGCCGCGGGGTGGCGGCGCCGACCTCGACGAAGCCGAAGCCGGCGGCGAGCAGCGGCTCTACCGCCACGGCGTTCTTGTCGAAGCCGGCGGCAAGACCGACCGGGTTGGGCAGGGCCATGCCGGCGAGGCTCGTCGCGAGGCGGGGGGTGGTGATCGGCCCTGTGCGGGGACCGAGCCCCAGCCTGAGCCCAGCGAGCGCGACGCCGTGGGCGGTCTCGGGATCGAGCCGGCGGAGGAGCGGCAGGAGGCGGTCGGCAACGGTCACGGGCAGGCTCCGGGGCTGACGGCGCGGATCACGGCAGGATGGGGAAGACGTGCCGCCCGGCCTCGAGGGGCAGGGGGCGGATCCACGCGACGTCGGCGCGGGTGAGGCGACCGTAGAGGTGCGGGAAGAGCGCGCCGCCGCGCGACGGCTCCCAGCGCAGGGCGTCGCCGAGCGCTCCGGGGTCGCAGGCGGCGAGCCAGAGACCGTCCTCGCCGGCGAAGTGCCGGGCGGCGGTCTCCGGCGCCTGTTCGGGCGTCGAGAAGTGGATGAAGCCGTCGCTGCGGTCGACGGGGGCGCCCGAGGTCTCGCCCGCGGCGACGAAGGCTGCGAGTTCCGGGGCACGAAGGATCTTGTAGATCATGGGCTTCAGCCTTGTGGTGTGACGGATTGCCGGGCACGCCCCCGCTCGAGGCCGAGGCGGTGCTCGCGCCAGATGATGAACAGGCCGGCCACGATGATGAGGGCGGCGCCCGCGAGCATGGTGGAGGTGGGCACCTCGGCGAACAGCCAGTAGCCGAAGACGAGGGCAAGCAGCATCGAGGCGTACTCGAACGGCGCGATGACCGAAACGTCGGCGTGCCGGTAGCTCTCGGTAAGGAGGATCTGGCCGAGGCCGCCGAGCAGTCCCGCGCCGACGAGGAGGCCGGCCTGGGCCGGGGTCGGCACCACCCAGCCGAAGGGGATGGTGGCGAGCGACAGGACGGCTGCGGTCAGCGAGAAGTAGAAGACGATGGCGGCCGTCGCCTCCGTCCGGACGAGCTTGCGGACGAAGACCTGGGCGAGGGCTGCGAACACCGCGCCGAGGATCGCCGCCATGGCGCCGAGGGTCTGGGCGGCCGTCGCGCCGTTCATCTCCAGCGTCAGGCGGGGCGAGAGGACGATGACGACGCCGACGAGGCCGACGAGGACCGCCGTCAGCCGGAAGATGCGCACGGTCTCGCCGAGGAACATCGCCGCGAAGACGACGGTGAGCAGCGGCGCGGCATAGCCGAGCGCGACCGCCTCGGGCAGCGGCAGGAGGCCGAGCGCGGTGAAGCCGAGGCCCATCGCGGTGGCGCCGACCAGGCCGCGCCACAGGTGGCCCATCGGGTTGGTGGTGTCGAGGCCGTGGCGAAGGTTGTGCTGGGTCCAGAGCCAGACGAGGATGACGGGGATGGCGAAGGTCGAGCGGAAGAACACCGCCTGACCGGGGGGCACGTCGGGCGCGGCTGCCTTGATGCAGATCGCCATGAGCGTAAAGACCGTCACCGAGAGGATCTTGAGCGCGATGCCGCGCAGCGGGTTCATGAAGGCTCCGGGAGGCGAGGGCGGCAGCAGGGGTCGGCGGCACACTGACCGCAGGCCGCGCCGCGATCAAGGGGCGCAGATCGCCTTCCACGACGCAATCCGGCGCAAGCAGCCAAGAGGACCGCCGCCACGCGCAGCACGCCCGGCGGCGCCGGTTGCGCCGGCGGCTGCTGCAGGCCCGCCGGCGCGACAGCGGCGGC
>SKOX01000045.1 GCA_007119835.1 Paracoccaceae bacterium | reverse complement strand
CGCGGGAGCGCGAGCGGACGGGCGCCAGGGGCCGATCGTCCGCCGAACGCCTGATCCTCTCCACGATCCGGCGGCGCGCGGCGATCCCGAGCGTCGAGATCGCGCAGGAGCTCGGCATCTCCGCGCAGACCGTCTCCACCGCGGTCCGCACGCTCGAGGCTGACGGGCTGATCCTGCGCGGCGAGCCGGTCCGCGGGCGGATCGGCCAGCCCTCGGTCCCGCTCTCGCTCGACCCGGACGGTGCCCTCTTCCTCGGCGCCAAGATCGGACGGCGGAGCGCGGACATCGTCCTCGCGGACTTCACCGGGCAGGTCCGCGCGCGGCGCCGTAAGGCCTACGACTTCCCGACCCCCGCCGAGGCGGTGGACTTCCTCTGCGGCGGGGCGGCGGACCTCGAAGCCGAGCTGGGAGAGCGCGCGTCCCGGCTCGCGGGGCTCGGCATCGCCATCCCGTCCCGGCTCTGGGACTGGATCGAGGAGATCGCCGCGCCCGAAGCCTGGATGACGGCGTGGCGGGATCACGACATGGAGCGCGCCGTCGCCGCGCGCGCGCGCTGGCCGGTCTACGTCGTCAACGACGGCACGGCGGCCTGCGCGGCCGAGCGCGTGTTCGGCGATCACGGCGCGATCGAGGACCTGGTCTACTTCTACATCGGCACCTTCGTCGGCGGCGGCCTCGTCGTGCGCGGCACGCTGCTCAGGGGCGGCGCCGGAGATGCCGGCGCCGTCGCCTCGATGCTCGTGCCCGACGGCAAGGGCGGCGCGCAGCAGCTGCTCAACCGCGCGTCGCTGATCCAGCTCGAACGCGCCCTCTCCGGCGACGCCGGCGACGTGCCCGACTGGGAGCGGGCCGAGAGCTGGACCCGCGACCACGCCAGCGTGCAGCGCTGGATCGATGCCGCCGGCCGGGCGCTCGCCCATGCCTCGCTGAACGCCGCGGCGCTCACCGAGGCCCGCGCGGCGATCATCGACGGCCCGTTCCCGCGCCCGGTGCACGAGAACCTCCTCGCCGCGGTGAAGCGCCACCTCGCGGCCCTGCCTTCGGTCGGGATCACCCGGCCGGCGATCCTGCGCGGATCGATCGGCCCGCTCTCCCGCGCCCTCGGCGGCGCTTCCTTGCCGCTCTTCGACCTGTTCGAGGCCCCCGGCGCGATCGCGCCGCCGGGGCCGGCCCGCTCCACATGAAAGGACCGACCATGACCGATCCCGTCCGCTGGGGCATTCTCGGCGCGGCCAAGATCGCCCGCGAATACGTCGCGCCCGCGATCCACCAGGCGACAGGCGCCACCCTCGCCGCGCTGGCAAGCGCCTCGCCGGAGAAGGCCGCGCCGTTCCGCGCGCGCTATCCCGGCCTGCGGATCGTCCCGGACTACGACGCCCTGCTCGCCGACCCGGAGATCGACGCCGTCTACATCCCGCTGCCGAACCACCTCCACGTCGCGTGGACGGAAAAGGCGCTCCGGGCCGGCAAGCCCGTCCTGTGCGAGAAGCCGATCGCGCTCGAAGCCCCTGACATCGACCGGCTGATCGCGCTCCGCGACGCGACGGGCCTCATCGCCGCCGAGGCCTTCATGATCGTCCACCACCCGCAATGGCAGCGCGCCCGCGCCCTCGTCGCGGAGGGCGCGATCGGCCGGCTGCTCCACGTCGAGGCTGCCTTCACCTTCCGCAACGCCGACCCCGCCAACATCCGCAATCAGGCCGCGACAGGCGGCGGCGGCATCTACGACATCGGTGTCTATCCCTGCCTCGGCACCCGCTTCGTCACCGGCGCCGAGCCCGAGCGCGTCCGCGCCGACCTCCGCCTCGAGGCTGGGGTCGACACCTTCGCCCGGGTCTGGGCCGACTTCCCCGGCTTCACGCTCTCGTTCTACTGCGGCATGCGCCAGGCGCCGCGCCAGGAGATGGTGTTCCACGGCGAGGACGGCTGGCTGCGCCTCACCGCGCCGTTCAACGCCCGCTCCTACGGCGACGCCCGGCTCGACTTGCGCGGCCCGGACGGCGCGATCCGCTCGGAGCATTACAACGGCATCGACCAGTACCAGCTGATGATCGAGGCTTTCGTCCGCAGCCTGCGCGAGGGCACGCCCTTCGCCTGCCCGCTCGAGTTCTCCCGCGGCAACCAGGCGATGATCGACGCCATCCTCGCCGAAGGCCGGCGATGACCGCCCCGGACGACGACGCCCTGCGCCGGGAATTCGAGCCGCGCCTCCGCGCCGAGCTTGCCGAGCTCCGCCAGAGCTCGGCCGGCACGGCCGCCGACCGCGCGCCCGTCACCCTCGACCAGCAGAGCGTCGGCCGCCTCTCGCGCATCGACGCCCTGCAGGTCCAGGCCATGGCCAAGGCCGCCGAGGCCCGCCGCCTCGGCCGCCGCACCCGCATCGAGGCCGCGCTCCGCCGCATGGACGAAGGCGAGTTCGGCTTCTGCACCCGCTGCGGCGATTTCATCGGCCTCGGCCGGCTCCGCATCGACCCGACGACCGCCCTCTGCCTGGACTGCGCCAGCGGCAGCTGAGGCCCGTGCCGGGCGACCGGTCGAAATCCACCTGACAACATCGCCGGGCGCGCGTCGCCCCGACCGGTTCCGCCGAAGGGAACCAAGTGTCTGGCCGCATGTTGGCAGACACTAGCCCCGCAGCCGGCCAAGCAAGAATGATCGGGGGAAAACGCGTACGATGGGAGGCCGCCACCGTGATTCCGAACCTGCTGCTCGGCGCGGCGATCGCCGTCTTTGCGGGCTATTTCCTCATCGAGGCCGCCGCACTGCCGCGCCGCGCCCGCATGTTTCCCCAGGCCGTGCTCTACGGCATGCTCCTCGTCGGCGTCCTCATCATGGCGCAGGCGGCGGTGAACCGTCTGCGCGGCGTGGCGCCCGAAGGCACCACAGCCCTCGTCTCGAGCCTCGTGTGGCAGATCGCCATCCCGGGCGGCGTCCTCGTCGGCACCTACGTGCTCCTGACCCTGGTCGGCTTCTATCTCGCCGTGCCGGTGCTCCTCGTCGTCCTCTACCTCTACCACATCCACCGCTCGGCGCCCGGGACGCTCGGCACCGCCACCATCGCCCGGAGCCTCGGCTTCGCCGTCGCGGCGACCCTCGGGATGTACGTCCTCTTCACCCTGCTGCTCGGACTGCCGGCTCCATCCGGCGTCCTGTTCTGACGCGGGCCCCGGCCTGCCCGGACACCGCGAACGCTAACGCAACCAAAGGAGGAAACCCATGAAACGCACCCTCGCCATCCTGCTCGCGGCGCCCCTCGTCGCCGCCGGCTCAATCGCCGCGGCGCAGGACTACCCGACCCAGGCCATCACCCTCATCGTGCCCTACAGCCCCGGCGGCGGCGGCGACACGGTGGCGCGCATCGTCGCCGACCGGCTCGGCGAGGAGCTTGGCCAGACCATCAACGTCGTCAACCGCGAGGGCGCCGGCGGCGAGATCGGCATCGCCGAGATGGCCCGCGCCCAGCCCGACGGCTACACCCTCGGCGTCTTCGGCTATCCCGACAACATCGTGCTCGAGCACACCCGCGACACCGACTTCGACTTCGAGAGCTTCGAATACCTCGCCGGCTTCGACCTGACGCCGATGGGGATGTTCGCCGCCCCCGGCGCGCCGTTCGACGACCTCGAGAGCCTGCGCGAGCACGCCGAGGCGCAGCCCGGCGCCGTGGTGGTGGGCGAATCCGGAGCGCTCGGGCTGCTCGCCATCCTCGCCTTCGGCGACGAGCTCGGCGTCCAGCTGACGCCGATCCGCTACGCCGGAGGCGGCGAGCTGATGAACGCGCTCCTCGGCAACCACATCGACATGGCCTCGACCTCGTCGATGAGCCACGATCCGATCACCGACGCCGGCGGCACGCCGATCGGCTTCTTCGCCGACGAGCGGATGGACATGTTCCCCGACGTGCCGACCTTCGCCGAACAGGGCGTCGATCTCGAGATGGGCGTCGGCCGCGTCCTGGTGGCGCCCGCCGGCATCCCCGACGACGTGCGCGACCGCCTGACCGAGGCGCTCGACGCGATGTCCGACGACGAGGCGATGATCAACCGCTTCGAGACCGCGGCCCTGCCCTACCAGTACCGCGACCATGACGAGGTCAACGACTGGCTCGAGGCGCAGAACGAGACCTACATCCGCATCATCGAGGAGAACGAGGAGCATTTCGAGGGGAGCTGACCCTGCGGCCGGGCGCGCCCGGCCGCTTAAGGTAGACCGGGGCGGCCGCACGGCCGCCCCGCCAGCCTAGGAGCCTGACCGATGGATACCCTCGCGCTGCTCGGCGGCCTTCTCGCCTTCGACGTCCTGCTCGCGGTCTTCGCGGGCGTGCTCATCGGCATCCTCGTCGGCGCGATCCCGGGCCTCAACGGCGCCATCGGCATCTCGCTGCTGCTGCCGCTCACCTTCGCGCTCGAGCCGCAGGTCGGCCTCCTGCTCCTGGGCGGCATCTACATGGGCTGCATGTACGGCGGCTCGATCACCGCCATCCTGATCAACGTGCCCGGCGACGTCGTGGCCGCCCCGGTCGCGATGGAAGGCTACCCGATGACGCAGCAGGGCCGCGCCAAGGAAGCCCTCTACTACTCGATCTTCTCCTCGATGTTCGGCGGGCTGATCGGCGTCATCGTCCTCATCCTGTTCACGCCGCCGCTCGCCCGCTTCGCGCTGCAGTTCGGCCCGGCGGAAATGTTCTTCATCGCGCTTTCCGGCCTCATCATCGTCGGCGCGCTGTCGGGCTCGTTCCTGAAAGCCGCGTTCGCCGTCCTCTTCGGCCTGTTCCTGTCGACCGTCGGCATCGACGCCATCGCCGGCGCCGAGCGCTTCACCTTCGGCTCGGCCGAGCTCCGCCAGGGCATCTCGGTCGTCCCCGTCGTCCTCGGCCTCTTCTGCATCTCCGAGATGCTGCTCAACATCGGCAAGAAGGCGAGCGAGCAGGTCACCTACCGCGAGCAGGACATTTCCCGGATGACCGTCATCCGCGACATCGTGCGGCGCTACTGGATCGTGGTGAAGGGCGGCACCATCGGCACCGTCGTCGGCCTGCTGCCCGGCGTCGGAACAACGCTCGCCGTCTTCATGTCCTACGCCGAGGCCAAGCGCTCCTCGAAGACCCCCGAGATGTTCGAGCGCGGCAACCCGGAGGGCATCATCGCCGCCGAGAGCGCCAACAACGCCACGGTCGGCAGCTCGCTCGTCCCCCTCCTCGCCCTCGGCGTGCCGGGCAGTCCGACGAGCGCGATCATCGCCGGCGCCCTCGTCATCCACGGCATCATCCTCGGGCCGAGCCTGTTCGTGAACCGGCCCGACGTCGCCTTCATCTTCCTCTACGGGATGCTTCTGACCGTCGTCGCCATGACCATAATCGGCGCCTTCGGGATCAAGTATTTCTCCTACATCCTCAAGGTCCGGATGGACTACCTCGTCCCGACCGTTCTCGCCCTCGCGCTGTTCGGCGCCTACAGCTTGCGCAACAGCCTCTTCGACGTCGGCCTCGCCATCGCGCTCGGCATCCTCGGCGCGGTGTTCAAGAAGGTCGCGATCCCGCTCGCGCCGATCATCATCGGCGTCGTCCTCGGGCCACTGATCGAGTCGAACCTCTCCCGCGCCATGACGATCGCCGATGCGCGCGGTATGCCGCTCGTCCAGTACATGCTGTCCTCGACGCTTGCCATCGGCCTTCTCGTCCTCGTCCTCGCGCTCCTCGTCGTCGTCGTCCAGATGCGCCGCCGCACCGCGCTGGCCGAAGCCGAGGCGTCCCGCCGCACCAGCAGCCCCGACCGCCGCGTGACAACGGAAGAGGCCTGACCGCAAGCTGCAACGGGAAGGCCCGCCGCATCGAGATCGCACAGAACCGTGGATGGGTGGGTGGTCGCCGGCAAGATCATGGACTCCGAGGATGCGAGCCTCGGCTTCAATGCGCTTGCGGCCGCCGCCGAGCTTGTTGACCACGAGCGTGGCGATGGCCTCGCCGTCGACATCCTCGGCGATGATCAGGAGCGGCTTGTTCGACTGGATCCGTTTTCCAAATCATGTCGACCTCGGGCCTGCCTGAGGCCGCCCGTCGCTCTGGCACTCGTACAGAATGAGTGCCATTCAGTTTATGGGTGGCGCCATCTTCATCGAGAGCAGGAGGCTGCAGGTGCCAGATTCAGCAGGACATTTGCCTCACACTGGCGCCAATTTTCACGTCGGGCAAGCGTCAGTGCTTCAGAGCCCGGACGAGATATCCCTCTATGGTCTCCTCGCCGAGCGCCTTCATCGCTTCCAGCCGGTGGAGGCCTTCCACCAGAACGAAGCGGTCGCCATCGGCTCGCACCCTGATGGGGGGCATCGGGCCTTTCTCGAGGATGGTCTCGGCGATCTGCCCGACCTTTTCCGCGTCCAGCGTCTTCGCGCGCTTCACCGGAACGTAGATGGCGGCGATCTGGAAGACCTGCTTCTTCAGCATTCAGCTTCCCGTTCGATCGGTGAAGGCACCGGATCGCCTGACCGCACGATCATTTCTCAAGCACGTAGCTGCCGGGCGCGTCCTCGAGCGGCGGGTGGTCGGCGCTTCCCAAGGCAGGCGGCGCGCCCTTCTTGCCGGACCGGGCGGCAAGCCAGGCCTTCCAGTCGGGCCACCAGCTGCCGTCATGGCGGGAAGCTTCCTCCAGCCAGTGCTTCGCGCTGCCGGCGGCCTTCGGTTTCTCCCGCGTCCAGTGAGCGCCCTTGCCGCCGGGCGGGTTGATGATGCCGGCGATATGGCCGCTCGAGGCGAGCACGAAGCGCACGTCGCCGCCGAAGAGCTGCGTGATGCGCCAGGCCGCGTCCCAGGGCACGATGTGGTCCTTCTCCGCTCCGACCGAATAGCTGTCGAGCGTGATGCGGCCGAGGTCGACCCCCTCGCCCTTGAGCTTGATCTTGCCGGGCTTGACGAGGTTGTTCTCGCCGTAGGTGTTG
>SKOX01000322.1 GCA_007119835.1 Paracoccaceae bacterium | reverse complement strand
GTGTTCTTCTCCGTGGCGCACCCCGACGACGACGTGATGGGCGCTGCGGGGTTGATCGCCCTGCATCGGGAGGATCGCGACCTTCGATTCGTCCTGCTGCATGCCACCGACGGTGAAGCTGGTGAGATCGCGCCGGAGGCGGGTGTCGCCCAGGAGCCGAAGCGCGGGCCGGTGACGAGCCTGCCGCTGCCGCG
The DNA here is from genome assembly GCA_007119835.1 of Paracoccaceae bacterium. GTDB lineage: Bacteria > Pseudomonadota > Alphaproteobacteria > Rhodobacterales > Rhodobacteraceae > Amaricoccus. Next base: position 6,774 of record SKOX01000322.1, on the reverse strand, counting down.
CTACGTCTCGCTCCGGGCCGAGACGGCGAATGCGCGCCGCGGGCCGTCGCTCAGCCACCGGGTCGACTGGCAGTTCGTCCGCCGCGGCTGGCCGCTGCAGATCACGGCCGAGTACGGCCACTGGCGGCGGGTCCGCGACGTCGAGGGCGCCAGCGGCTGGGTGCACCACAGCCTGCTCACGGGGGTGCGCACCGTCGTCTTCACCGGCGGGACGCTCGAGCCCCTGCACGTCACGACGAGCGAGACCTCGGCGATCCGCGCCTATGTCGAGCCGGGCGTGGTGGCGCGGCTCGACCGCTGCGACGGCGCGTGGTGCCGGGTGACGGTCGGGGGCAGGGACGGCTGGGCCCGGCGCGCGGCGCTGTGGGGCGCGGAGGGAGCGGGCGTGGAGTAACGGGGCGTGGAGTAATCGGGCGCGGTCAGCGCCGGCGGCGGAGCCGGATCACGACGTCGACGCGGGCGACCTCGGCGCCTTCGGGCGCCACCGGCTCGCCGACGAGCTGCACCGCGTCGTTCGGCGCGTCCGACAGGCGGCCCTCCTCCTCCCAGTAATAGTGGGGATGGTCGTCGACGCGGGTGTCGAAATAGGACCGGGTGCCGTCGACCGTCACCTCGGTGAGGAGGCCGGCGTCGCAGAAGGCACGCAGCGTGTTGTAGACCGTCGCCAGCGACACCGAGGCGCCGATGTCCTGCGCGGCTTCGTGCAGGCTCTCGGCGGTGACGTGGCGGTCGCGGCCGTCGCCAACGAGAAGCTCCGCAAGCACGAGACGCTGCCGCGTCGGCCTGAGGCTCCCTGCGTGAAGCCAGGCGGCGCTCCGCCCGCGCTTGCCCGCGTCTGCTGTTCCGGCTGCCGGCGGCATCGCGCCTCCTTCCGTCGTCGCGCCCGAGCGCTGCAACCCGTGCCCCGCGCGAGGATACCGCCCCACGCCGCGCACGCCATTCGGGAAATGGTCGGCTAGGGCTGTCCTGTCAAGCTTTTGGCTCCCGGCCAGCCCCCGCCGCGGCCCCTTGCACCACCGTCGCGGCGGGTGGTAGAGGACCGCGGGTAATGAACCATCAGCCACGCGGGGAGGCGCGGCGCATGGCCGATCGCCCGACACACATCGATTACGAGGGACTGCTCGCCTGCGCCCGCGGCGAGATGTTCGGGCCGGGCAATCCGCAGCTGCCGCTGCCGCCGATGCTGATGGTCAGCCGGGTCACGGACATCTCCGCCGATCGCGGCGCCCACGGCAAGGGCCACGTCGTCGCCGAGTTCGACATCGATCCCGACCTGTGGTTCTTCAAGTGTCACTTCGTCGGCGACCCGGTGATGCCGGGCTGCCTCGGCCTCGACGCGCTATGGCAGCTCACCGGCTTCAACCTGGGCTGGCGCGGGATGCAGGGCCGGGGCCGGGCGCTCGGGGTCGGCGAGGTCAAGTTCTCCGGCATGGTCCGCCCCAGCCACAAGCTGCTCACCTACACCGTCGACTTCACGCGGGTGATCGACCGCAAGTTGAAGATGGGGGTGGCCGAGGGCAGCTTGACCTGCGACGGGGAGCAGATCTACGCCACGACCGACATGAAGGTCGGTCTTTTCCAGGAATAGCACCAGCCAGGGGAGGACCCGGCTCATGCGTCGCGTCGTCATCACCGGCCTCGGCATCGTCTCGCCGATCGGCAACAACGCCGAGGAGGTCACCGCCTCGCTCCGCGAGGGCAGGTCGGGGATCAGCTTCTCGCCCGAATATGCCGAGCACGGCTTCCGCAGCCAGGTGCACGGCAAGCCTGCGATCGACATCGCGGCCAATGTCGACAAGCGCCAGCTGCGCTTCATGGGCGACGGGGCGGCGTTCAACTACATCGCGATGGAGCAGGCGATCCGCGACGCCGGCCTCGAGCCCGGTGAGATCAGCCACGAGCGGACGGGCCTGATCGTCGGCTCCGGCGGGCCGTCGACGAAGAACTTCTTCGACGCGCACCAGATCGTCATCGAGAAGGGCAGCCCGAAGCGCATGGGCCCGTTCATGGTGACGCGCTGCATGAGCTCGACCAACTCGGCGACGCTGGCGACGCCGTTCAAGATCAAGGGGGTGAACTACTCGATCACCTCGGCCTGCTCGACGAGCGCGCACTGCATCGGCAACGGCACCGAGCTCATCCAGTGGGGCAAGCAGGACATCGTCTTCGCCGGCGGCGGCGAGGAGCTCGACTGGACGCTCAGCTGCCTGTTCGACGCCATGGGCGCGATGAGCTCGAAGTACAACGACACGCCCGAGAGCGCGTCGCGGCCCTACGACGCGACGCGCGACGGCTTCGTGATCGCGGGCGGCGGCGGCGTCGTCGTGCTCGAGGAGCTCGAGCACGCGCGGGCGCGCGGCGCGAAGATCTACGCCGAGGTGACGGGCTACGGCGCGACCTCGGACGGCTTCGACATGGTGGCGCCCTCGGGCGAGGGCGGCGAGCGGTCGATGCGCCAGGCGGTCGCGACGCTCGGCGAGCGCAGGGTCACCTACATCAACAGCCACGGCACCTCGACGCCGGTGGGCGACGTCTCCGAAGTCGAGGCGATCCGGCGGGTCTTCGGCGACGAGCACATGCCGAAGATCTCCTCGACCAAGTCGCTGACCGGGCATTCGCTCGGCGCGACCGGGGTGCACGAGGCGATCTACTGCCTCTTGATGATGCAGGGCGACTTCATCGCGGCCTCGGCCAACGTGGGCGACCTCGACCCCGGCATCCGGCCGGGCGAGATCGCTACCGAGCGGGTCGACGCCGCCGGCATCGACACCGTGCTTTCCAACAGCTTCGGGTTCGGCGGCACCAACGCGACGCTCGCGCTGAGCCGTTACCATGAGTGACCGCGAGGCGAGGGCCGCCGAGGAAGCCGCGGCGGCCGGCGCGGCGATGGGCGAGCGCGCGCTGCTGAAGGGCAAGCGCGGGCTGATCGTCGGCGTCGCCAACGACCATTCGATCGCCTGGGGCATCGCCAAGGTGCTGGCCGCGCACGGCGCCGACCTCGCCTTCACCTACCAGGGCGAGGGCTTCGGGAAGCGCGTCAGGCCGCTCGCCGAGAGCATGGGCTCTGAGATCGTCATGCCGGTGGACGTGACCGACGCGGGCTCGCTCGACGCGCTCTTCGCGCGGATCGGCGAGGAATGGGGCCGGCTCGACATTCTGGTGCACGCGATCGCCTATTCCGACAAGGCCGAGCTCGACGGGCGGTTCGTCGACACCAGCCGCGCGAACTTCCTGACGTCGCTCGACATCTCCTGCTACAGCCTGGTCGATCTCACCCGCCGGGCCGAGCCGCTGATGACCGAGGGCGGGTCGGTGGTCACGCTGACCTATCTCGGGGCGCAGCGGGTGACGCCGAACTACAACGTGATGGGCGTGGCCAAGGCAGCCCTCGAAAGCTCGGTGCGCTATCTCGCCAACGACCTCGGGCCGAAGGGCATCCGGGTGAACGCGATCAGCGCCGGCCCGATGCGGACGCTGGCCGGCGCGGCCATCGCCGGCGCGCGCAAGGTCTACAAGACGGGCGAGACCAACGCGCCGCTGAGGACCAACGGCACGCTCGAGGCGGTGGGCGGCACCGCGCTCTGGCTCGCCTCGGACTACGGCGCCTGCACGACCGGCGAGGTGATCTTCGTCGACGGCGGCTTCCATGTCCTCGGGATGCCCCAGGGCGAGAACCTTTGACCGCGCGGCTCGTCGTCTTCGACGCCTACGGCACGCTGCTCGACGTGGACGGCGCCGCCCGTGCCGCGGCCGCGGAGCCCGGCGGCGAGGCGCTCGCCCGCCTCTGGGCGCCGCTCGCCTCCGACTGGCGGCGCAAGCAGCTCGAATACACCTGGCTCCGCACGCTGATGGGCGCGTACGCCGATTTCGACGTCGTGACGGCGGACGCCCTCGACTGGGCGATGGAGGCGCACGGCCTCGCCGATGTCGGCCTGCGCGACCGGCTGCTCGCGCTCTACCGGGTGCTGCCGGCCTATGGCGAGGCGCGGGGCGTGCTCGAGGCGCTGAAGGGCGCCGGCATCGGCCGGGCGATCCTGTCGAACGGCTCGCCGGGGATGCTGCAGGCCGCGGTCGAGGCGGCGGGGATCGCCGGGTCGTTCGACGCGGTGATCTCGGTCGAGGCCGTCGGCCGCTACAAGCCGGTGCGCGCGGTCTACGACCTCGTCGGCGCCGAGACCGGCGTCGCGGCGGGCGACGTGCTCTTCGTCTCGGCGAACGGCTGGGACGCGGCGGGTGCCGCCGCCTACGGCTTCCGCACCCTGTGGGTCAACCGCACGGCCGCTCCCGTCGAGCGGCTGCCGGGGCGGCCGGCGCATGTCGCCGCCGACCTCACGCCCGTACCGGAGCTCGCCACACAATGAGCCGCTTCACCACATCCGACGGCCTCGCGCTCGCCTGGGAGGAGGAGGGCGAGGGCCTGCCGATCCTCTGCCTGCCCGGCCTCACCCGTAACGCGCGGGACTTCGACGACCTCGGCGCCGCGCTCGGGCGTCGGCACCGGCTGATCCGGCTGACGATGCGCGGACGCGGCGCGTCGGACCGCGACCCGGACCCGATGAACTATTCCGTGCCCGTCGAGGTGCGCGATGTGCTCGAGTTCCTTGGCTTCCTCGGCCTCGAGCGCGTGGTGATCGTCGGGACCTCGCGCGGCGGGCTGATCGCCATGGTGCTCGCCGCCGCCGCGCCCGACCGGCTGATGGGCGTGCTGCTGAACGACGTCGGGCCGGAGCTCGGTTCCGAGGGTCTGGAGCGGATCCGCGGCTATCTCGGCGTCGCGCCCAGGGCGCGCAGCCACGAGGAGGCGGCCCGGGCGCTCGAGGCCACCCTCGGGGCGGACTTTCCCGGGCTGCCGCCGGAGAAGTGGCTCGAATGCGCCCGGCGCTGGTTCGACGAGACGGAGGACGGCCTCGCGCTCAACTACGACCCCCGGCTGCGCGAGCCCTTCGAGGCGGGGCTGGCCGAGCCCGCGCCCGACATGTGGCCGCTCTTCGACGCGCTCGGGCACGTTCCGGTCGCGGTGGTGCGCGGCGAGAATTCCAACCTGCTGACCCGCGACACCCTGGTCAGGATGCGGGAGCGGCGGCCCGACCTCATCGTGGCGGAGGTGCCAAACCGCGGCCACGTCCCGTTCCTCGACGAGCCCGAGGCGCTCGCCGCCCTCGACGAGCTGATCTCCCGGGTGGAGGCGGCGGAGCCGGCGGCGGGCGCTTGAGCGGGGCGATTGAAGCGGAACTGCCGGTTTGCGGGCCCGTTATCTTCGGGCCCGGCCTTTTCGGCGCGAACGCGGGGGGTATATTGCCCGCCGCGACCCTGATCCCAACACAAGAGCGAGGTTAGCGATGGCTTTCGAACTGCCCGATCTTCCCTATCCCCACGATGCCCTGGCGTCGCTGGGCATGTCGCAGGAGACGCTCGAGTTCCACCACGACGTCCACCACAAGGCCTACGTGGACACCGGCAGCAAGCTGATCTCCGGCACCGGCTGGGAGCAGATGAGCCTCGAGGAGATCGTCACCGGCTCCTACAAGCCCGGCGCCGTCGCCCAGGACCCGATCTTCAACAACGCCTCCCAGCACTGGAACCACACCCAGTTCTGGCAGATGATGACGCCGAACAAGACCGGCATGCCGTCCGAGATCGAGAAGCGGATCACCGACGCCTTCGGCTCGTTCGACGAGTTCAAGAAGCAGTTCGTGGCGGCCGGCGTCGGCCAGTTCGGCTCGGGCTGGTGCTGGCTCGTCGTCGACAAGGACGGCTCGCTCAAGATCACCAAGACCGAGAACGGCGTGAACCCGCTCTGCCACGGGCAGAAGGCGCTGCTCGGCTGCGACGTCTGGGAGCACTCGTACTACATCGACTACCGCTCGAAGCGGCCGGTCTACATCGAGAACTTCGTCGACAACCTCGTCAACTGGGAGAACGTCGCCTCCCGCCTCTGACGCCGGGGACGCGGCTTCGACCGCCGTCGGCCGCCCGGCCGGCGGCGCTGTTGCCGGCGCGTGTGTGCCGGGTTCGAAAGCAACGCGGGCGCCCCGACCGGAGCGCCCGCATGCGAAGTGGCCTTGACTGATGCCCCGGCCGTGCGCCCGGAGCAGGCCCGGGGAAAGGGCCTGTTCGCCGGATCAGCGGTCGGAGCCGGGCGTCATCGGCGGCGTGATCTCGCCCTCGACCGGATCGACGATCGGCCGCGAATAGTGGTCGGTGACCCGGGTGCCCCAGGCCGGATCGCTCCAGTTCGGCGCCTCGTCACGGCCGTAGCTCGGCGCACCCTCGATCTGTTCGCGGGTGAGGTTGACGAGATAGCCGCCCTTTTCGGTGTCGTAGGTCAGGATCGACCAGGGCAGGGGATAGTGCCGGTCGCCCATGCCCGAAAAGCCGCCGAACGACAGGATGCCGTAGACCGCCTGACCCTCGGCCTTGGTGAGCACGATGTCCTCGACCGTGCCGAGCTTCTCGCCCTGCGGGTTGTAGACCGGCGTGCCGGTTACGCGCGATGCCTCGATGTAGGCCTGATTCGGTACCGCTGTGTGTTCCATGGTGGTGCTTGCCTTCCTTGGGCGCTTCATCCGCGTTAACGAGCGCGCCGACGCGCCGGTTCCACGGCGCGCGCGGGAGGTGGGGGCGGCGTCGGGGCGATGACGGAAGCAGGCCGTGGCGTCGCGGCGATGATCGGCGCCTGCTCGATCTGGGGGTTCATCGCGGTCTACTACGCGGCGCTCGCCCACGTGCCGCCGCTCGAGGTCCTGGCGCACCGGGTGGTGTGGAGCGCCGTGT
>SKOX01000454.1 GCA_007119835.1 Paracoccaceae bacterium | reverse complement strand
TCGTAGGAGAACGGCCCGAGCCGCGACGCGCGCGCCACCCGCTCGAGGAAGTCGGCCCGCCCGCCCCAGCGGCCTCGCCCCAGCGTCGCCTGAAACACCACCTCCGGCCCCGCCCGGAGTGCGGCCAGGCTCGCCCCGAGCGCCGCCTCGCGGGGCAGGTCGGCGGCGACCTCCACGACAGTGCGGCCCTCCGCCGCCAGGGCCGACAGGTAGGCCCGCTCGTGCGCATCGCCCTTCGCCTGGAGCAGGACGGCCTCCGGGTCGTCGGCGGCGGGTTCCAGCGGCTCGCCCTGGAGTTTCCGCAGATCGAGCGTCGTCGCGTGCGCGCAGCCAGTGAACACCATGAGGTCGGAGGCGGAGAGAAGGATGCCGTCACCCAGCTTCTGCATCTCCCCGCCTCCCCAGGTCGCCCCACCCCGGCCATCCACCCCACCCGATGGCCACGGGCGAGTCGCCCGCAGCTCCACTCTATGCTATGGACATGACAGAACGTGTCAGGGAAACGCGATGTCCCTAACGAAGGCCCGAGACCTCCTGCGCCTCGCCGAGATGGCGGCCGCCCGGCACGGCGGCGTCACGCTTGCCGAGATCGCGGAGGAGTTCTCCGCCGACCACCGCACGGCCCAGCGCATGACCCGCGCGCTCGAGGAAACCTTCACGGGCGTCGAGATCCGCACCGGCCCCGACCGCCGCCGGCGCTGGCGTCTGCGCGAGCCGGGCCTTCTGCGGATGCAGGGCCTGCGCGACGCCGAGCTCGCCGCGCTGGAGATGAGCATCCGGCGCGCGGAGCGCGAAGGTGCCGCCCCCGACGCCGCCGCGCTACGGTCCCTTCGCGACCGGCTGCTGGCGACCATGCCCCGGCCGCACGCCCGCCGGGCCGAGGCCGATGCCGAGGCGCTGCTCGAATGCCAGGGCTATGCCTGTCGGCCGGGTCCCCGCGTCAGGGTGCCGAGCGAACTGCTCGAGACCATCGCGGAGGCGCTCAAGGGTCCCTTCGCCCTCGCCATCGCCTATGCCGGTGCGCGCGACGAGACACCGCGCGAGCGGATCGTCGAGCCGCACGGCCTTCTCCTCGGGATCCGGCGCTACCTCGTCGCTCGCGACCCCGACGCCGGCGGCGGGATGAAGCACTTCCGCGTGGACCGCATCCAATCGGCCCGCCTGCTCGGCCAGTCCTTACTGCGCGAGCCGGACTTCGATCTCGAGCGGCACGCGGCGCGCGCCTTCGGCTCCTTCCATGCCGAAGACGAATACGGGCCGGTCGCCTGGCGGTTCTCGCCGGCTGCCGCCGCCGTGGCACGGGAGTTTGTGTTTCATCCCGACCAGGCGATGGAAGATGAGCCGGACGGCAGCCTCGTCGTCCGGTTCCAGTCCTGCGGCTGGCTTGAGATGGCCTGGCACCTCTACCAGTGGGGCGACGCCGTCGAGGTCTTCGAGCCAGGCGCCCTCCGCAGTTTGGTGGCGAGCCACCGGCGATCAGACTTCCCGGCGACGCCGTGACGACGCGTTCCACATCGTTTGTGACACAGGCGCGGCTGGTCTACAGGTGCTCGCCGAGCCATTCGGCGCCACGGCCGGTCAAGCTCTCGAAGAAGCCATTCAGCTACCGCTTGGCGGACAGCAGGACACATAAATGGGGGTGGTGAGGACGACATGATCTCAAAGAGAGCGCTTGCCTTTCTCCAGCTGTTCGTGACCGTGGCCTTTGTGGCCTCGCCATACTTCACCAGCGGATTTAGCGGCTTCGACCCCGATCTGTTTCCGGTTCCGCAGCGCGATCCGCCGGTGCAGCCGGCAGGCTATGCCTTCGCGATTTGGGGGCTGATCTATCTTTGGCTGATCGCGCATGCGCTCACGGGCCTGGCCGCGCGCCGCGCGTCTCCGGACTGGCATGCGCCACGCTGGCCGCTGATAGTCAGCCTCGGGCTGGGCGCGGCCTGGATCGCGGTGGCGAATGCCAGCGCGGTCTGGGCGACGGTGATGATCTGGGCCATGCTGGGTGGCGCGCTGCTGGCACTGTGGCGGGCACCGCGCGGCGACGCGCTGGCGCGCTGGCTCGGTGAGGCGCCGGTGGCGGTGTATGCGGGATGGCTGACGGCGGCGAGCTGTGTCTCGGTCGGGCTGATGCTGGGAGGCTTTGGCGTGACCGGTCCGCGGATGGCGGCGCTGGTCGCACTGGCGATCGCGGTGGTGCTGGCGCTGGCAGTGCAACTGCGGCTGGCGCGCGCGCCCGAATACGGCGTGACGGTGATCTGGGCGCTCGTGGGCGTGGTGGTGGCCAATGCCGGGCGGGATGCGGCGGTGATGGCCTTCGCGCTGGCCGGGATCGCCGCAATGGCAGTCGCGATTTGGTGGATCATGTCGGCCGAGCGCAGGACGAGGGGGCGGGAGGCATGATGCCAGGCGCTCCGATGTGACACGTGCTCCGCCGGCATCCCCCACACGGAACGCGAGCGGCCCCGATTGTCATCCGAATGCTCCTGCAAGCGGCCGGTCAGACGGAGCGACCTAAGCGCGATGGCGCCGCCCCGGCAGGCTTGACGGCTGCGCGTATCGCCAGGCATGCGGTCCACGGTGGCGGATTCCGGGTGGCCGTCGAGGATGACGCGGAGAATGGACCCATCAGGTCACGCGCGGCAGGAGGTGCTCGCCGTCGCGGGAGGTATCGGGTTCTTCGCTTCACGCCACAGCAACTGCCACTGAGCCTAGAAGACGACCGGCACCGCATGCGCAATGGCGCCGCCAAACCTCCCACATCCGAAGAAGGCTTCACAGCCCCTGCCCCTGCCCCTGCCCCTGCCCCTGCCCCTGCGCCTGCGCCTGCCCTGCCCCGAGCCGGGCCGTCCGCCCAACTCGACACATCGCCCCGACTTGATCCCCCGAAGGTCGCTTCAGTTGTTCGTGACCGGCCGCGAACGCATGCGCGAGACAGTCTCGCGCTCGGCGCGCTTGCAGCGCATCGGCGGCAGCCCGCGGTCGATCAGGTCCATGTCCTCCAGCACCATGTCGCCCATGCGCCTGAAGGCGACGTCGAGCGCGCCGGCGCGGTGCGCCGAGCGCAGGTAGCCCGGCAGGCGCCGGACCGGATGGTCGGCAGGCAGCGGCTCCTCGGGGAAGACGTCGCTCGCCGCGCGGATGTGGCCGCGCTCCACCGCCGCCATCAGGGCATCGAAATCCACGACGTCGGCCCGGCTGAGCAGGACGAACGCCGCACCCGGCCGCATCGACGCGAAGGCCTCCGGCCCGAGGAAGCCGCGGTTCTCGGTGGTGACGGCGGCGACGACGAAGACGAACTCGCTCGCGCTCAGCACCTCCTCGAGCGGGGCCGGCACCGCGCCGGCCTCCCGGATGATCGAAGGCGGCAGCCAGGGGTCGTGGATGCGCAGCTTCGGGCGGAAACCCGCGAGCAGGCGGTGCAGCGCCCGGCCGAGATCGCCGTAGCCGACGAGGCCGATCTCGGCGCCGCTGAGCAAGAGCGCTCCGCGATTGCCCGCGCCGCCCCAGAGCTCCCGCCCCTCGCGGAAGGCGAGGTCGGCGTCGACGACATCGCGGGCGAGGTTGAGGGCGAGCGCGAGGCCGAGTTCCGCGACCGGCTCGGCAAAGACCGCGCCGGTCGTCACCACATGGATGCCCCGGGCGAAGAGCAGCTCGTAAGGCATGTTGTCGATGAGATTCGACTCGACGTTGAAGATGCAGCGCAGCTCGGTCATCCTCTCGAGGGCGTCGCGGTCGAGCGGCGGCTGGCCGACGACGTAGCGCGCCGCGGCGAGGATCTCAGGCTCGAGCGACGCGACCCCCGCCGCCTCCGTCTCGTGGATCTCGTAGCGGCGGTCGAGCTCTGCGCGTGCCTCCGGTCCGAAGATCAGGTCGAGCGACCGCGGCTCCGGCGCGCTGATCACCAATGGCTTGCTGCCGCCCATCGATCGGCTCCCTCCCAGTTCGTCCGATCCGGCCGCACGATCCGATGAAGGATCCGCACGGACAGAGACTTATCGCGCTTCTCCGCGTGAACGTCGGCGCCGGGCCGCACTCACGCCTGCTCCAGCGCGCCGGTGATCAGCGCGGTGACCTCCTCGGGCGACGTCGCCGCGACCGGCTTGTCGGCCACCTTGGTCCCGCGGCGCAGCACCACGACGCGGTCGCAGACCGAGAAAACATCCGGCATCCGGTGGCTGATCAGGATCACCGCATGACCGGCCGCCCTGAGGTGCCGGATCAGGTCGAGCACCTCGGCCACCTGCCGCACCGAGATCGCCGCGGTCGGCTCGTCCATCAGCACCAGCTTCGGGTCGGACAGCCGGGTGCGGGCGATGGCCACGGCCTGGCGCTGGCCACCAGACATCTGCTTCACGAGGTCGCGGGGCCGCGTCTCCGACTTCAGCTCGGCGAAGAGCTCGGCGGCGCGCGCGTTCATCGCGCCGCGGTCGAGAAAGCGGAACGGACCGATCCGCCGGGTGATCTCGCGGCCGAGGAAGACGTTCAGCGCCGCCGAGAGGTTGTCGCAGAGCGCGAGGTCCTGGTGGACAATCTCGATGCCCTTCTGCCGCGCCTCGATCGGGCGCGCGAAGCGGACCTCCTCACCATCGAGGACCATGCGTCCGGCGCTGGGCGGGAAGCTGCCGGCGATGATCTTGACCAGCGTCGATTTTCCGGCGCCGTTGTCGCCCATCAGGCCGAGCACCTCGCCCTGCCCGAGCGTCAGGTCGACGCCGGTCAGGGCCTCGATCGCACCGAAATGCTTGGCGATGCCGCTGAGCTCGAGGACCGCCACGGGGCTCAACTTCGCCGCCGCGCGGCCGCGTACTGGTCGAAGGCGACCGCGAGCACGAGGATGACGCCGATGATGATCTGCTGGATGAACGACGAGACGTTCATCAGCACGAGGCCGTTCCGCAGAACGCCGATCAGCAGCGCACCGGCAACCGTCCCCCAGACGGTTCCGACCCCGCCGAACAGCGACGTGCCGCCGATCACCACGGCCGCGATCACTTCGAGTTCGAGCCCGAGCCCCGCGACCGCCTCGGCCGAGTTCAGCCGCGCCGACAGGAGGAACGAGCCGAGCCCGCACATGAAGCCGACGATGACGTAGACCATGACCGTCACCCGCCGGACGTTCACGCCGTTGAGGTTGGCCGCCGCCGCGTTGCCGCCGACGGCGTAGACGTGCAGGCCGAAGCGGGTGTGGCGCAGCACGACATGGGCGATCACGGCCGCGGCGAGGAAGATGATCACCGGGACCGGCACGCCCCAGACCCGACCCCGGCCCCACCAGGTGTAGTCCGGCGTGAAGCCGCTGATCGGGCCACCGCCCGAGAGGAGGAGCGCGAGCCCGCGGAAGGCGGTAAGCCCGCCCAACGTCACCACGAACGGCGGCACCTTCAGCCGGGTGATCGCGAGGCCTTGCAACGCGCCCGCCGCCATGCCGACCACGAGCGCCGCAAGCACGGCGAGGATCACCGGATTGCCGGCGGTCTCGGCGCCCACGGTGAAGCGGTTCTCGAGGCCGCCCTTCGCCACATAGGCCGCGGCAAGGCCGCAGAGCGCCACCAGCGAGCCCACCGACAGATCGATCCCCGCAGTCAGGATCACGAAGGTCATGCCGATCGCGATCAGCCCCGAGATCGAGACCTGGCGCAACACGTTCATCAAGTTGAGCGGGTGCAGGAAGTTCGGCTGCAGGAGCGAGAAGACCAGGATCAGCACCAGCAGGAAGATCGGCGCCGCGAACCGCGCCGCGACGTCCACCGGGTCCATCCGCAGGTCGGTGCCGGGGCCGCCGGCCGTTAGCTTCGCCATGACGGGTGTGCGCGGGTCTCGGTCAGCGACGCACGGGCTCCTCGAGCCCGTGCGCGCGATGGATCGGCGATCAGTTCAGTTCCCCGAGGCGCTCGGCCTCCTCGATGTTGTCCTCGGTGATCGCGATCGGCGTGAGCAGCACCTCCGGTTCGGGCTCGACCCCGTCGCGCAGGTACTCGACCATCGCCTGCATCGCCGTCCGGCTCTGGCCGCCCGGCATCTGCTCGATCGTTGCGGTGAGGCGGCCGTCGCGGATGCTGGCGAGCGCCTCGGGCAGCGCGTCGAAGCCGATGATCGCGATGTCGAGCCCCTGCTCGTCGATCACCTGCTGCGCGCCGAGCGCCATGTCGTCGTTGGCGGCGACGATGACGTCGGGCGGCGAGTCGAGACCGGCGAGAACCGACTCGGTGACCGACGCTCCCTCCTCGCGGGCGAAGTTGGCGGTCTGCTCGGCCACGAATTCGTAGGCGTCGTGCTGGTCGAGCACGTTGTGGACGCCCTGATTGCGATCGATGGCCGGGCTCGACCCCGGCTGGCCCTGCAGGTTCACGACGCGGGCGCCATCGGGGAAGAGCTCCATGATCAGCTCACCCTGCGCCTCGCCACCGGCGACGTTGTCGGCCCCGACATGGGAGAGGATGCCCTCGACGCCGTCGACGCGCCGGTCGATGGTGATGACCGGGATGCCCGCCTCGATCGCCTGCTGCACCGCCGGGGCCATCGCGACCGAGTCGAGCGGGCTGATGATCAGCCCGTCGACGCCGCTGACGATCGCCGCCTCGACGTCCGACGTCTGCTTCGGCGTCGAGTTCTGTCCGTCGTATTCGACGATCGACACGCCAAGGCTGTCGGCCTCGGCCCGCAGCTCGTTCTGCATGTGGACGAAGAACGGGAAGCCGAGGCTCGGCACCGAGGTTGCGATCGTCAGATCCTGTGCCGCGAGCGGCGTCACCGCCATGACCCCAGCCGTCAGCAGCCCCGCGACGCACGCGCCGGTTCTGTTCGCCATTGTAGTTCCCTCCCACGCCGCTCTTTCGATCCCGCGCGCACGACCGCTCGCGGGACGGCGACATGGCGGCATGCTACGGCGTGCGTGGGAATTCCGTCAAGCTCGGCGGTGCGCACGCCACGGGGTCCGGATCACAGGGCTCCGAATCCAAGTCAGGCGGGCTGTGAGGAGAGGATGGCATCGAGGTAGCCGGTGTCCCATCCTGCGACCTTCCTCCGGGATTTGATGG
>SKOX01000243.1 GCA_007119835.1 Paracoccaceae bacterium | reverse complement strand
TCCGCCCCGCCGGCGACCGCCGCTCGGATCGCGCGCCCGTCGGCGTCGAGCTGCGGCGGCCCGCGGTCGGTCGCGAGCGCTGCTTGGGAGAATCGCATCGGGCTGCGTGGCCCGCACGAGCCGCCGGCCTCCTGCACCATGGCGCGGTGCAGGGCCTGGGGGTCGGCGAAGGCCTCGGCCACGGTATTGATCGGCCCGGCCGGCACGCCGGCTGCCTCCATAGCCGCGAGCACCTCGGCGCGGGCCATGGCGCCGATGCGCTCGGCGAGCACCGCGACGACTTCCTCGCGGCGCTCGAGCCGGTCGCGGTTGCGCGCGAGGCCTTCGTCCTCGTGCAGCCGCAGGCCGAGGCCGCGGGAGAGCCGGGCGAACTGGCCGTCGTTGCCGCAGGCGATGACAAGGGGCGCGTCGGCCGCCTGGAAGACCTGGTAGGGCACGATGTTGGGATGGGCGTTGCCCATCCGCCGCGGCAGCCGCCCGCCGATCAGCCAGTTGGCGGCCTGGTTGGCGAGGACGGCGAGCTGGCTGTCGAAGAGCCCCATGTCGATCCACTGGCCGCGGCCGGTGCGTTCACGCAGGGCGAGGGCGGCCTGGACCGCGACGGTGCCGTAGAGCCCGGTGAAGATGTCGGCGTAGGCGACCCCCGGCTTCTGCGGCGCGCCGTCGGGCTCGCCGGTGATGTCCATGATCCCGCCCATCGCCTGGATGATGAAGTCGTAGCCGGCGCGGGCGGCGTAGGGCCCGTCCTGGCCGAAGCCGGTGACAGAGCAGTAGACGACGCGCGGGTTGGCATCTGCCACGGCGGCGTAGTCGAGGCCGAAGCGGGCGAGGCCGCCGACCTTGAAGTTCTCGATGACCACGTCGGCGCCGGCGGCGAGGCGCCGGGCGAGGGCGAGGTCGTCCGGGTCGCGGAAGTCGAGGGCGATCGAGCGCTTGCCGCGGTTGGCGGCGTGGAAGTAGGCCGCGGCGCCGTCTTCGGCGAAGGGCGGGCCCCAGCCGCGGGTCTCGTCGCCCTCGGGGGCCTCGACCTTGATTACGTCGGCGCCGAGGTCGGCGAGCGTCTGGCCGATCCAGGGCCCCGCGAGCACGCGCGCGAGCTCGAGCACCTTCAGTCCCGCATGCGGCCGCTCCGCCATCCTCTCCTCCCGCCTCTGGCCGCGCTCTGCTCGCGCTCTGGCCGCGCGCATGAGGCGCGAGGGCAGAGGCGGCGTCAAGCGGTGGCGCGGGCGGTGCGGATGGATGGCGGCAGGCTTGCACGCCCCACGCCCCCGGCCTACATCGGGCGCCATGAGCACCTTCTGGAACTGGTTTCGCCCGGGCCCCTTCGTGTCCGTCGTCCGCCTCGAAGGGGTGATCGGCGGCTCGGCGCGCCTCGGCACCGCGCCGCTGACCGACGTGGGCCTCGCGTCGCTGATCGAGGGCGCGTTCCGGAGGGGCAAGCCCAAGGCCGTGGCGTTTCTAATCAACTCGCCGGGCGGCAGCCCGGCGCAGTCGAGCCTGATCGCCGCCCGCATCCGCCGCCTCGCCGACGAGCGGAAGGTGCCGGTCTACGCCTTCTGCGAGGACGTCGCGGCCTCGGGGGGCTACTGGCTCGCGACGGCGGCCGACGAGATCTGGATCGACCGCAATTCCATCGTCGGCTCGATCGGGGTGATCTCGGCCACCTTCGGCTTTCACGAGCTGTTGGCGCGCAACGGCGTCGAGCGCCGGGTCTACACCGCGGGCGAGGACAAGAGCCTGCTCGACCCATTCCGCCCCGAGCGGGAGGAGGACGTGGTGCGGCTGAAGCGCATCCAGGGCCAGGTCCACGGCCACTTCATCGAGCAGGTCCGCGCCCGCCGGGGCGACAAACTTTCGCAGGACGACGACCTGTTCAGCGGCGAGATCTGGGTGGGCGAGGCCGCGGTCGCGACCGGCCTCGTCGACGGGATCGGGCACCTTGTGCCGAAGATGAAGGAGGTCTTCGGCCTGGACGTGAAGTTCCGCCTGCTGTCGCCGCGACGGCCGTTGTTCCGCCGCTTCGCCCTGCCCGGCGTCTCGGAGATCCTCGGCGAGCTCGACGACCGGTCCCTCTGGGCGCGCTACGGGCTGCCCGGGCGATGATCCAGGCGGTCCTGCTCTTCCTCGTCCTGATCGTGATCCTCGGCGTCGGCGGCAAGTGGCTCCGGCTGCCGCCGAAGCGCCAGAAGCCCGCCGTCGAGGCCGCCCGCCGCTGCCCGACCTGCCGGACCTACGTCGTCGGCGCCAAGCCGGCGGCCTGCGACCGGGAAGACTGTCCCTACCGCTGATCCCGCGCTGCCGGAGCTTCCATGGACCTCGTGCTCGCCCTGGCCGGCCTCGCGCTGCTGCTCGTCGCCGGCGACCTGCTGGTGCGCGGCGCGGTCGCCCTCAGCCTCCGGCTCGGCATCCCGGCGCTGGTCGTCGGCCTCACCGTCGTCGCCTTCGGCACCTCCGCGCCCGAGCTCCTGGTCAGCGTCCAGGCGGTGCTGCGCGACGCGCCGGCCATCGCGGTGGGCAACGTCGTCGGCTCGAACATCGCCAACATCCTGCTGGTGCTCGGCCTGCCGGCGCTGATCGCCGCCGTCGACCCGCGGGAGCACGACACCCGGCGCAGCTACCTGATGATGCTCGCGGCGTCGGTCCTGCTCATCGCGCTGTGCTTCCTCGGGCCGCTTCACCTGTGGCACGCGGCCGTCCTCCTCGTCCTCTTCGGGCTCATGCTGGCCGACATGGCGCGCGATGCCTACCGCGGGCGTGTGGCGATCCCCGAGGAGGTGCAGGAGGCCGAGGGGCGGGCGCCGCTGTCGCGGATCCTGCTGCTGCTCGCGCTCGGGCTGATCGGGCTGCCGCTCGGCGCGGACCTGCTGGTCGACGGCGCCGTCGGAATCGCCACGTCCTTCGGCGTCTCGGAGGCGGTGATCGGCCTCACCCTCGTCGCCGTCGGCACCTCGCTGCCCGAGCTTGCCACCACGGTGATGGCCGCGATCCGCAGCCGGATCGACGTCGCCTTCGGCAACGTCATCGGCTCGAACCTGTTCAACATCCTGTTCATCCTCGGGGTGACGAGCCTGTTCGGCCCGGTGCCGATCGACCCGGTTTTCCTCCAGCGCGACCTCTGGGTGATGCTGGCCGCGAGCCTCGTCATCCTGCCGGTGGTCTTCCGCGGCTGGCGCGTCAACCGGCTCGGCGGCGTCGCGCTGCTGGCAGGATACGGTGCCTTCACCTACCTGCTGTTCGCCACCTGAACCGCCGGAAGGAGACAACATGCCCGCAGACAGCCAGGCCGCCCTCGTCACGGGCGGCGCGAAGCGCATCGGCCGGGCCATCGCCCTCGACCTCGCCGCCCGCGGCGCGGACGTCGCCATCCACTACCACGGCAGCGGCGACGAGGCCGAGGCGCTGGCTGAGGAGGTCCGGGCCCTCGGCGTGCGGGCAACCGCCGTTGCGGCCGACCTCCTCGACCGCGACGCGGCGCGGGGGCTGGTCGGGCGCGCGGCGGAGGGGCTCGGCCGGCCGCTGACCATCCTCGTCAACAACGCCTCGATCTTCGACTACGACACGCTGGCGAGCGCGACCGACGAAAGCTGGGAGCGGCACATCGGCTCGAACCTGCGGGCGCCGTTCCTGCTCACCCAGGCCTTCGCGGCCCAGGGTCTCCGGGCCGCGCCGGACGCGCGGGGCGAGCCGGTGGCGCGCGGCTCCGTCGTCAACATCATCGACCAGCGGGTGCTGAAGCCGACCCCGGAGTTCATGACCTACACGATCGCCAAGATGGGCCTCTGGGCGTTCACCCGGACCGCCGCCCAGGCCCTCGCCCCGCACATCCGGGTGAACGGGATCGGCCCCGGTCCGACGCTGAAGGGCGCGCGCCAGTCCGAGGAGCATTTCGCGAATCAGCGCGCGGCGACCATCCTCGAGCGCGGCGCCGACCCCTCCGAGATCTGCGCCGCGCTGCGCTACCTGCTCGACGCGCCGGGGGTCACGGGGCAGCTGATCTGCGTCGACGGCGGCCAGCATCTCGGCTGGCGGACGCCCGACGTCCTCGGCGTGGAATGACCTGGATCATGGTGGACTCGAGGGGCTGCGGGCTCGACTTGTCCACCTCGCGGAGGGCTGTCATTAAAGCTTCGCAACTCCGTCAAGGATTCCATAACCTTAGAGGGGAGGTGATTTTTTATCTCGGTCTATCAATGGGTTGCCTGTGTGCCTATTTTTTAAGCATCTTGCTGTCGGCTCTTGGATTACGGGGAGAAACGGCGTTTCGGTTGAAATTGCCCCCATGGTTATCCACAGATTCGGTGGAAACCTTAAGTCTTGATTTCCGGCTCCCGGCGGGGCAACGGCCCGCACCCGAATCAACTGGAAGGCATTAATTTGGCCGTTGATGCACGCAATACGAGTAAGTCCGCCTTTGACGAGGAGGGTCGCCCGGCGACGGAGACG
This sequence comes from Paracoccaceae bacterium, assembly GCA_007119835.1. Classification (GTDB taxonomy): domain Bacteria; phylum Pseudomonadota; class Alphaproteobacteria; order Rhodobacterales; family Rhodobacteraceae; genus Amaricoccus. Next base: position 2,625 of record SKOX01000243.1, on the reverse strand, counting down.
GCCCTCGGCCACCGGGTGATCCGCGACTATCTGCGGAGGCTCGAGGATCGGCCCGGCGTCTACCGGATGCTCGATGCGCGTGGCGAGGTCCTTTACGTCGGAAAGGCCCGCAGCCTCAAGCGGCGCGTGGCGAGCTACGCGAAGCCGACCGGGCACAGCCCGCGGATCGCGCGGATGATCAGCGCGACCGCGTCGATGATGTTCCTGACGACGGCGACCGAGACCGAGGCGCTGCTGCTCGAGCAGAACCTCATCAAGCAGCTCAAGCCGCGCTACAACGTGCTGCTGCGCGACGACAAGAGCTTCCCCAACATCCTGGTCACGGCCGATCACGCCTTCCCGCAGGTCAAGAAGCACCGCGGGCTGAAGAAGGAGAAGGGGCGCTACTTCGGGCCCTTCGCCTCGGCGGGTTCGGTGAACCGGACGCTGAACCAGCTGCAGAAGGCGTTCCTGCTGCGGTCGTGCTCTGACTCGGTCTTCGAGAGCCGGACGCGGCCCTGCCTGCTCTACCAGATCAAGCGGTGCAGCGCGCCCTGCGTCGGGCTGATCGACGAGGGCGCCTATGCCGGGCTGGTCGAGGACGCGACCGAGTTCCTGATGGGCCGGTCGACCAAGGTGCAGGCCGGGCTCGCGCGCGAGATGGCGGCCGCCGCCGATGCGATGGAGTTCGAGCGGGCCGCCGCCATCCGCGACCGCATCCGGGCGCTGACCAACGTCCAGGGCAGCCAGAGCGTCAACCCGCAGTCGGTGGCGGAAGCCGACGTGGTCGCGCTCCACCAGGAGGGCGGACATGCCTGCGTCGAGGTGTTCTTCATCCGGGCGAACCAGAACTGGGGGAACCGGGCGTATTTCCCGCGCACCGGTGCGGGCGCCGAGCCCGCCGAGATCCTCGCCGCCTTCCTGGTGCAGTTCTACGCCAACAAGACGCCGGCGCGGCTGGTGCTGCTCTCCCATCCGGTCGACGACGCCGACCTGATCGAGGAGGCGCTGGGCGCGCAGCTCGGGCGCAGAGTCGAGGTTGCGGTGCCCCAGCGCGGCGAGAAGGCGGCGCTGGTCGCCCATGCCGCCCGCAATGCGCGCGAGGCGCTGGCGCGGCGGATGGCGGAGACGGCGAGCCAGGCGGCGCTGCTCGATGGTCTGGGCGAGGCCTTCGGCCTCGACAGCGCGCCGGAGCGGGTGGAGGTCTACGACAACTCCCACATCCAGGGCGCGAGCGCGGTGGGTGCGATGGTGGTCGCGGGCCCGGACGGCTTCCTGAAGTCGCAGTACCGCAAGTTCAACATCCGCGCCGACAAGTTCGCCCCGGGCGACGATTTCGGGATGATGCGCGAGGTGCTGGAGCGTCGATTCGGGCGGCTGATCAAGGAGGACCCGGACCGGCAGGGCGAGACATGGCCTAACCTCGTGCTGATCGACGGCGGCCCCGGGCAGGTGGCGGCGGCGCACGAGACGCTGGCTACGTTCGGGATCGAGGACGTGGCGCTGGTCGGCGTCGCCAAGGGCGTCGACCGCGACGCCGGCAAGGAGCTGTTTTATCGGATGGGCCAGCCGCCGATGGCGCTGCCGCACCGCGATCCGGTGCTCTACTTCGTGCAGCGGCTGCGCGACGAGGCGCACCGCTTCGCCATCGGCGCGCATCGGGCGAAGCGCGCGCAGGCGACGCGAGCGACGCCGCTCGACGAGGTGCCCGGCGTCGGTGCGGCGCGGAAGCGCGCGCTTCTTGCGCATTTCGGCTCGGCCAAGGCGGTGAGCCGGGCGGGTCTGAACGACCTGAAGGCCGTCCCGGGGGTTTCGGATGCGCTGGCGGAAACCATATATGGTTTCTTCCATGGCGACGGCTGACGCGGTAGAGAGAACTGGGGTCGGGGCGCCCAGAGGGATTGTGATGCGCTGGACCATACCGAACATACTCACGGTGATGCGCCTGCTCGCCGCGCCCGGCATTGCGCTCGTCTTCGTGGTCTTCGAGCGCCCGGTTGCGGACTGGCTCGCCGTCTTCCTCTTCGTGCTCGCGGCGCTGACCGACTATGTGGACGGCCGGCTCGCGCGCGCCTGGCAGCAGGAGAGCGACTTCGGGCGGATGCTCGACCCGATCGCCGACAAGGCGATGGTGATCATCGCGCTCTCGGTGATCGTCGGGCTGTCGGGCATCAATCCGCTGATCCTGGTGCCGGTCTCGTTCATCCTCCTGCGCGAGGTCTTCGTCTCGGGGCTGCGCGAGTTCCTCGGCGCCAAGGCCGGGCGGCTGCGGGTGACGTGGCTCGCCAAGTGGAAGACCTTCGCGCAGATGATCGCGATCCCGGTGCTGTTCATCGCGGGCGTGCTCGAATACGACAAGCGGCAGGGGCAGCTCTGGCACAGCTTCTGGTTTCACGACTGGGCGGCGTGGATCGCCGGGAACACCGGCCTCATCCTGATCTGGCTGGCGGGGCTGCTGACGGTTCTGACCGGCTGGGACTATCTCCAGAAGGCGATGCCGTTCCTCAGGGACCGCAAGCGATGACGCGGCGCCTCGACCTGCGCTACTTCGCGTGGCTGCGCGAGCGGATCGGCGAGGGCGGCGAGACGGTCGAGACCGGCGCGGCCACCGTGCGCGATCTCGTCGAGGAGCTGCGCGGGCGGGAG
>SKOX01000365.1 GCA_007119835.1 Paracoccaceae bacterium | reverse complement strand
GGGCGCAAACCAGTTGCCTCTCGTCGTCAATGGCATCAAGTTTACCGACGGCATCGCCGCAGACGATGCCGCGACCCGCGCCGCCTAATCAGGCCGCGTCACCCAGATTCAGCCATAGCTCTCCTTCGACAAATGGATGTCCAGGGAAACGGGGGCCAGCTCATCGCGATGCCCAATCGCGGAGCTTCTCCTGCGCGCAGCTCCAATTCATTTACCCGGACTTCCTGACGCACAGCAGCGGGTGATCGACCCGATCAGCCGAACGCAGCGCTCCAGGAGAGATATGGGCTCGCTGCCGCATCGTCGGTCCGCCCGGCGCCGCCGCGCAGGCGCCGCTTCGCCTCCGCGCCGTCGCCACGCTCCACCCGACCTGCCGACACAGCCAGCGACAGCATTCCCGCCGCGATGGCCGCGGCGGCCGACGTGCCGCTGAAGCGGCAGTAGTAGGAGCGGTAGTCGAGAATGCTGCCGCCAGGCGTCGTGAACTGCGAAAAGGCGCTCATGTTGTAGCCGGCGGCACCAGGTACGTCGGTGGTGATGATCTCCTGCGTCGCGAAGATCGATTGCGTCACGTCTGGCGCCGTTGCCTTCGGCAGCGCCGGGTGCTGCACGCCGAGCTGGCCGACGTATGCCGCAGAGTGATCCTCCGGCCGGAAGCCCGGGTCGGCCGTGTCGAGACGCTGCACCTTTTCGTCCAGCCGCTCGCCGTCGCCGCTCGGCGCGTAGAGGCTGATCACCGGCTCGCCGCCGGCGCCGCGGCCCGTCGTGCTGTAGCCGGCGCGGTTGCCGGTCGCCGCCCGGGCTCCGACGGCGATGATCCCGTTGTCGGGCGCCGCCAGGGCGGCGGGAAGGATCATCGTCGTGTCGCCGCCGTTGCCGGAGGCGCAGACGAGCGGGATCTGGCGCGACAACTTCAGGGTCAGTGCCCGCAGCGCCGCCCATTGCTGCAGTTCGCGTTCCCCAAGCGAGGCTGGGTAGGCATCGCGGAGCGCATTCTGCTCGGCCTCGGGCGGCAGGCCCGGCTCCGGCCCGGGCTCCCCGGTGATCGGGCTGCCGAGCGGGTCGGGAAAGTCTCGGGCGAGCACGATGATGTCGGCGTCGATCAGCCAGGCATAGAGCAGTGCGAGCAGCAGTTGCTCCGGGTCGGGCTCGAAGCTCGTCGAGATCGGAACGATCTCGCAGAAGGGATCGACGCCGGCATAGGGGAAGCCGAAGACGTCCGGCGACGGCGGCGGCGGTTGCGAAACGCCGCCGCCGATATGCGTCGTCTCGACCAGCCTCACCTCATCCGGGCCGCGCGGCCGCGCCCCGATCAGCCCGGCCATCGCCGTTCCGTGCGCGGAGAAGATCGGGCTGGTCGCGGGGCTGACGCGCCGGGGAGCGCGCCAAGCCGCCTGTCCCGCCTCACGATACTCGGTGTCCAGATGACGGTGGAGCCGCTCCAGTAGCTCGCGCACCATGCCGTCCGCGAGCGCATCGGCCTTGGCCCCAGCCGTCGCCAGCGCCGCGTCGAGCAGCGCGGTGTCGTCGTCGGGGGCCGGAAACGTCCCGAACCGCGCCGAGAAGAAGTCGATCATCAACGGGGTGAGGATCGCGCCCTCGAGGTTCGGGTGCCGGTAGGCCACGGAGGTGTCGATCAGGGCGACACGGGTTCGCCGCGCACCGGATGAGAGGCGCTCCTCGGCCGCGTCCCAGGCGGGGCTGTCGAAGCTCCGCAGGTCGGGAACGACGCCGATCTCCCGCAGATGCCACAAGGCGTGGTAGGAGGCGTAGTGCCCGTAGCCGCGGCCCAACGTCTCGTCCGGAGCGCGCGCGCCCGGTTCCTGTGCTGTCTCGCGATCGAGGCATCCGTAGAGCTCAGCCATGGTTTGCTCCGCTTTCAGATCCACTCAGATTGTGCACGCAGCATCTGCTCCTGCAGCACGATCTCGAGCACCGGCGTGAACATCCGCGCCAGCTCGCGCCCGGCTTTTGTGTCGGCGGCATAGTGGATGCCGGCCCATTCCCGGTTCTCCGCGACCCGCCGCGCGCTGCGGAAGAGCGCGGCGATGCCGGAATGCTCGGGCAGCACCCGCGAGAAGACGTAGGCGATCGCATACGACTGGAAGGCGTGGTTCGACGGGAAGGCGCTGTACGGCGGATTGGGGATGAACGTGCGCAGCCGCGGCTCGATCACGCTCGGCCGAGCCAGGTTGTAGTGCGCCTTATAGCGCAGTCCGACCTCCTCGCAGATCCGCGCGATCATCAGGAACAGCGTGATCGTCTCCTCGAACCCGCCGAGTTCGTCTGCGGACAGCGGCCTGAGGTAGTCCGACAGCTCCAGCTCGCGCTGGCGCAGGATCTCCTCCTTCCGGCCGGCTTCCTCCGGCGTCTCGAGCAGCCTCAGCTTGTCGAAGAGGTCGAGGCATTCGCGGCGCAGCATAGCCGGCGGCGGCGGCAGCGCGAGCGGAAGGTCGACCCACGCCGGGCGCAGGTCGTGCAGCAGCTCGATCTCCCGCCACGGGGTGAGGATGTCGCCGCCTGCCGCCGGCGCATCGAAATCCGCGCCGATGGCTCCGCGATTGCGGTTGCGGTTGCGGTTGCGATTGCGGTTTCTGTTGCGATTGCGGTTTCTGTTGCGGTTCGCGACGCTCGAGGCGCCGCCGCCGGCCGTGAAGTCGAGAAACAGCGGCGGCCCCTCAGGATCGGGAAGCGTGTCGCCAGCGGCGTCGGAGCCACCCGACTTGATCAGTCGGAACGTGTTGCCGGTTGCAAGCAGCCATTCCTTCCGCAGCACGGTCCTGTCGAATTCCATCTGCGCCTCCCTCTCACTCCGCATCAGGCGCCCGCCTTCTGCAGGCCGAGCATCAGGTTGTTCTTTGCCTGCGGGTCAACCACGGCGAGACGATCGTTTCGCACCCAGTCAGTGGAAAAGTCCGGTGCCATGGTGCGGATCCTGGAGACGATCTCCCGGGCGGCATCGCGTTGACCGAGATGGCCGAGGCACACCGCCTTATAGCGCAGGGCGCAGCTGAAGTTCGGTCGCCGCGCCAGCGCGCGTTCACCGAACTGGATCGCCCTCGCGTAATCGCCCCGGATGGTGCAGACCATGCACATCGTCGTCTCGTAGGTGAACCGGAACGGGCTGAAGCTGCCCAGTTGCAGCGCCATCTCCGAGGCGCGCATCGCCTCGTCGATCCGGCCGGCATATAGGTGATTGAGCGCCAGGTGGTCCCAGCAGATCGCCGGGCTCGCATCGAGCCGCGTCGCCCGTTCGAGCAGGTCCCGCCCGAGCGCGTACTCGTGCAGGATGTAGCCGCAGGCATGCCCGGCCATGGCGAGCGTCAGGCTGTTGAGCGGGTTGTCCTCGAGAACCGCCTGGATCAGCCGGCGCGTCTCGGCGGAAACGCTGTCGTCGTACGTCTCCCAGTGTTCGCCGACCTTGAAGCTGTTGAGGTAGGCAAGCAGGCTCAGGTGCACCGAGTCTCCGGTGGCCTCGTGGGCTTCCTTCAGCATGTTGCGTGCCGCGGCCAGCGAGGCCTCGTCCAGCCGGAACATCGTGTGCAGCGCGTGGTAGGGCGTGTCAGCTGAACCGGCTCCGCGAGAAAGCCTCGCCAGCGTCTCGCAAACCCGGTCAGCCGACTGGCCGACACAGGTCGTCAGTGCCCCTGCGGGATCGTCTCCGGGGATTTCCGCCGTCCACTGCCACAGCATCTCGCGCTCTCTGCGACAAGCGACAAGCGTCAGCATCAGGCGGTCGCCCTGCTCGAGCGCCTTCGCGCGCAGGAAGAGGGACGGGCCCGCGCCCCCCACGGAGGCCGGCGCTGTGGGATCCCGGTCGCGGTAGTCGTAGATCTCGGCCTGCATCACGTCGCGCAGCACGTTGCCGATGCTGTCGAGAAAGGTATCGCCGATGAAGGCAGCCCGTGCAGATGGCGGGCATGCGACCATTGGCAGGAGGCCGACGCTCAGCCCCGGCGCTCGCGCCGCTGGCCCATCCAGCGCGCCGCTCGCGTGCCTGCTCGGCCAAGGGTCCGGCGCCACGGCTTCGACAAGCGCAGTGGCGTCGTCCCGGTCGCGTAGCACCTCCAGCCGCTGGCTCCAGTGCTGGCGCTCCTCCCGGATCCAGTCCTCGAACTCGTCGTCTCCGGACGGCCGGACGTTCAGCCCCTCGAGGAGGTCCGGCAAGTGCGCGCCGTGCCGGCGTCGCAGTTCCGCCGCGTTCTCCGCGCGCGCGTACTCGAACACATCGATCCAGATCTTGTCGACGTTGAGCCGCACGGCTTGCTTGTCGGCCTCGATCAACTCCACGGCCAAATCCGAAAGCTCTCGCCGCAGCTGGCTCAGAGCGGCCCGCAGGCACTGGCTGCCGTGCTTCTGATCGAAGCCACTCCACAGCAGATCCTGCAGTGACGTTCGACCCTTCGTCCCGTCGGGCGAAAGCGCGAGGACGGCGACCAGCGCCTGCAGCACGCCGCCGCGCGGCGTGCAGTCGCGGCCCCTTACGTCGAGCAGTCGCATCGGGCCCAGCAGATAGAGGCTGGCGACCCTCTCGCTCGTCGGCGCGGCTTCTGGTCTTGCGCGTCCCATTCCCAAGCGGTGCTCCCCCGGCCCCGGCTCGAAAGGTTGGCATAGGCGCAATAGTCGCACAAACGCGCCGCCCGCGAAACGATTCGGGCGGCGCGGGAGGGCTGCGACGGACCCGGCGACCCACGCCGGCGACGAGCCGGCGCGGGCTGGGCTGGGTTCGGTCATTCAGGTACTGGGATCCAGTCATCCCGCCGCGGCGTGCCCCGGTTCATCTTGTGTGCTGCGAGGCTTCCCAGCGACATGGTCGCTGCCTCTTCCGGCGTCAGCCCCGCGGAGGCTGCGAGCTGTCGGCGTGCCGCGCTGTCGGCGCTCCCGCGATACTGATCCGGCACGACCTGGCGGTCGTCTGCGTCCGAGGAACGGTTGATCATTCGGACGTAAATCTCGTCCAGGCTCGAGTTCCTTCTGGAGACGAACTGGTTGGAGCCGCCCGACGTTGCTGGCCCGACGACCTCCTGGCGGTTGTCGCGGCCATAGCGGCTGAACTTGTGCGCGGCAATCTCATCGAGCGTCATGCCTTGGGCTTCAGCGGGCGTCAGCCCGGCCGACCGGATCAGCTGCGTGAAGTCGCTCGCCGGGACAGCCGTGCTGGCGATGAGAAGACTGATCGCGCCCGCGATTCCGGTGGAGAGAAGGCGTTTCATGGTGGTCACTCCCTTGTCCTGCGACTCAGTGATCTCACCATGCAGCCCGCGCGTGAGCCCGGCGTGAGACGCCGGTGAACGCTCCGCAAGAAATGCTCGTGGAGCCAATTTTCCCCGATCCACCAATCACGCCTTCGGTTTCATCGGGGGAAGGCGCCGTCTTCCCTGTGCCGGGATCTCCAGCTGTGGGGTCCGGTCCCCTCGCGCCCGTTGGATGATCCGATCTGGAAAATTCGGCGGCACCTTGGCGCTCATCATCGGCAGACGCCAACGTTACGTCCACGCAGAGGGTCTCGACCATCCCCCGATTCGGTTAGTCGCCGCGGCGGCGAGCAGGCCGGCCAGAACCGGTTGGAGGCCTGCCTGCCCGATGAAATGACCGCGCGTCCGGCGGGCTTGCCCCGTGGTCCGATGCCATGTCGACCCCTGCCGCTGGCAACGTGGATCGGCGTCGACGCCGGACATCCGCCGGCAGAAACCGGAGGTGCGGATCGGCTTTTCAGCGCGGGCCGCGGCGCGGTTGGAGCTTGACGCGGCGTGCCTCTACGGTCTCCGCGCCTTGCTCAGCTGGTGCGCCTTAGCTGAGAGACGATCACTCAGGAATACCCGCCTGCCGTGCGGCCTCCACAAAGCGCGCTGCGGCCTCCCGATCCAGCATAGGCGAGAAGCGCAGCTCGAGCATATGCAGTGTTATGTCCGGCACGATCTGCGGCAGGCGCCGGACCTGTCGGTGCGCCTCTTCGGACCGGCCGGCGAGTTGATACGCGATGGCCAGATAGGCGGTTCCGCCGCGGTAATCCGGCCAGCGGTCCACCACCTCCTCGAGGATCGGAACCGCAGCCTCCGCTTCGCCAAGCGCCAGATGCGCAAAGGCGCGATGCGAAGCGTAGGTGGCGCGATGGTGCGGGTTGAGCCGCTCCGCCTTCTTCAGGCTTTCGATCGCGCTTTCGTACTGCCCCGTGAAGCCACGGATCCGGCCCAGGGCATAGTGGCTGTCCGAGCCGCCGGGATCGAACTCGGTCATCAATTCCGCATGCGCCAGCGCCAGTTGGTGATCCCCGCGGGTCAGGGCCAGGAGGGATCGAAGCTCCAAAAGGCTCGGCATATTCGGCGCTATCGCCGCGGCGCGGCGCTTCAACTCCTCAATGCCGACCAGAACGTCCGCCCACTGCTCCCGCGGCGTATCGACAAGCCGATTAAGATCGGCGTGCGCGAGGGCTATCATCGCCTCCGCATAGTCCGGATCCAGTTCCAGCGCCTGCAGGAAATGCTCGCGGGAGGCCGAGTTGCCTGCCCGCGAATGCCTTGCATACTCGCTCTTTCCGCGGACGAAGGCAGCCCAAGCTTTCAGGTTCTGCGTGCCGCCTGAAGCTTGGTCGGTGCCGCGGACGATCCTGACGTGAAGCGCACGGGCGATCTCGGCCGTAATCTCCTCCTCGAGAGCGAGGAGGTCGCCGATGGGGCGCTCGTATCGCCCCGCCCAAAGGATACGGCCTCCGTTGCTGTCAACCAGCCGCGTCGCCACGCGTATGCCGTCGCTGGACTGCCTGACCGTCCCTTCAAGGACATATCGTACGCCGAGGTCCTTCGCCGCCCGCTGCGCGGCGCCTGGCTGGCCAGAGTAAGTCGATGCGGAGCCGGGGGCGATGACCAAAAGGAAGGGGTTCCTGCTGAGCGCTCCTGTAAGGCTGTCGGTCAGCCCCCTGCTCATCACCGCCTGATCCTCATCATCGATGCTCCCGAACGGTAGGACGACGATCGACGGCTGGTGACGCAGCGAACCGGCTTTCTGCTCAATTGGCGCGGGGGGCGGGTCGTCATCGCGGAGATATGCGAAAGTGACTCCGCCGACGCCGGCG
>SKOX01000129.1 GCA_007119835.1 Paracoccaceae bacterium | reverse complement strand
TCGTCCTCAGAACCCGCCACCAGGGTTCGCAGGTCGACCGGATGACCGTGTCTCAGGTGCCGAAGACATGCTCGAGGATGGCATCCTTTACGGAGAGCGCGGAAACCGGCCGCTCCGGTGCGAGGTGTGGGGCGGAGGTCATGAAGACCGGGCCATCCCTTGGATCGTCCGTGATCCGGCCGTGGCTGCCCTTAACGAGCGTCGCATCGAGCGGGATCACGTCGAGCAGGCTCCTGAATCCGAGCTTGCGCTTGGCGAGCCGCCATCCGATCGCGGCCTTCGGCACGCGCAGTGCGGGATCGACGAAAAGCTCGACCGGATCGAAGCCGGGCTTGCGGTGGATGTCGACCGTGCGGGCGTAGTCGGGCGCCTTCGCGTCGTCGAGCCAGTAATAGTATGTGAACCACGCATCGGCCCGGGCTATCGCGACGAGCTCGCCGGAGCGGGGGTGGTCGAGGCCGAAGCGCGCCTTGCCTTCCGCGTCGAGGACCTGCTCGACCCCGTCGATCCCCTCGAGGATGCTCTTGACGCGGCCGATGTCGGCCGCGTCGGCGACATAGACGTGGGCGATCTGGTGGTCGGCGACGGCGAATGCGCGGCACTGCGGGGCGTCGAGATACTCGCGGTCGAGCTCAACGCGGAGAGCGAGAAGGCCCGCGTCGCGCAGGTGCCGGTTGAGGTGCACGGGCGTCGTCACCGGCGTGATCCCGTATTCAGAGACCACGACGACGCGCGCCCCGTCGGCCTCGGCCGCCTCGATCAGGCGCCCGGCGACGGCGTCAACCTCGCGCAGGTCGGCCGAGATGTCGGGATGGTCGGGGCCGACGCGCTGGAGGTTGTAGTCGAGATGCGGAAGATAGACGAGCGTCAGCGTCGGCCGGCGTGTCGCGCGGACGTGGAGGGCGCAGTCGGCGATCCACCGCGTCGAGGAGATGTCGGTGGCGGGGCCCCAGAAGGTGAAGAGGGGAAAGCGCCCGAGGCGCTCGGTCAACTCGTCGCGCAAGGACTGGGGCGAGGCGTAGCAATCGGGGATCTTGCGCCCGTCGGCGGGATACATCGGCCGCGGCGTGACGCCGATATCGGCCGAGGCCGCGATGTTGTACCACCAGAAGAGGTTTGCGCAGGTGAACGACGGGTCGCGCCGCTTTCCCGCGTCCCAGACGCGCTCGCCCGCCACCAGGCGGTTCGACTGGCGCCAGAACAGGATCTCGTAGAGGTCGCGGAAAAGCCAGCCGTTCGCGACGATGCCGTGGTCGCGCGGCAGAAGGCCGGTCAACATCGACGTCTGCGCCGTGCAGGTGACCGCGGGCGTCACCGTCTCGAGCGGCTGCATGCCGCCGCGGCGCGCGAGACTGGAGAGGTTCGGTGTGTTCGGCCCGATCATCCTCGGCGTCAAGCCGACGATGTTAAGTACGAGCGTCTCGTGCATTATCTTCCTCCCGGCGCGTCGTTCCGACCTTGCCGCCCGAGTAGCGGATCGCCCTGCCGACGGCAATTGCGCGCCCCGGGACGCCTGCGTGCGCGCGCAGAGCGCCATAGCTGGCCCGACGGTTGCGAGCGGGGCGCATTCTTCATCGCGGTCCGCCTGCTTGCTTTTGTCCCGCAGCCGCTGCACTCTCCGGGGTAACCTCACCGGGATGAAATGTCCGTCAGAGTGTGGGCAAGAACACAGGGGGGAGCCGGATGGCGCATACGCGAGCGGCGGCCACGGGCCGGGCGAAGGCCTATAGCGAAGCGCCTGCCGGCGATCCCCCGGCGTCCGACGTGATCCTCCAGAGCTTCGCGGTGGAGTACGAGTTTCCCGTACACTTCACGCGGGAGCTCTTCTCGCCGGCGAACCGGGTCTTCGTCGACACACTCCGCCGCCGCGAGCCGGAGCGACGGCATCGGTGCATGGTGTTCGTCGATGACGGCGTCCTCAATGTGCGCCCAAGGCTCCCGGCCGAGATCGAGGCCTATGCGGAGGCGCACGGGCGCCATATCGACCTCGTGGCGCCGCCGGTGGCCATGCCGGGCGGCGAGCGCGTGAAGATCGACCTACATTTCGTGGAGGACATGCAGCGGCGCATCATCGAGCGCCGGATCGACCGCCATTCGTTCGTCGTCGCCGTGGGCGGCGGGGCTCTCCTTGACGCGGTGGGGCTGGTCGCTGCGACGACGCACAGGGGCGTGCGGCACATCCGCGTGCCGACAACGGTGCTCGCCCAGAACGATTCCGGCGTCGGGGTGAAGAACGGCGTCAACTTCGGCGGCCAGAAGAACATGGTGGGCACCTTTACCCCTCCCTTCGCGGTCCTGAACGACCTCGCCCTGATCGATACGCTCCCGGATCGCGAGAAGATCGCCGGCATGGCCGAGGCCGTGAAGGTGGCGCTGATCCGCGATGGCGACTTCTTCGTCTGGCTGGAGCGCAACGCCGACGACCTGGCGATCTTCCGTCCAGAGGCCATGGCGGTGATGATTCGCCGCTGCGCGGAGCTGCACATGCGGCAGATCGCGCAGGGCGGCGATCCCTTCGAGGCCGGCAGTGCCCGTCCGCTCGATTATGGCCACTGGTCCGCCCACAAGCTCGAGGGCATGACGCGCCACCACCTGCGACACGGCGAGGCGGTGGCGATCGGGATCGCGCTCGACGCGCGATATTCGGTGACGGCGGGGCTGCTCGAGCCGGGCTCGGAGGATCGGATCGCGGTTCTGCTCGAGCATCTGGGCTTCCGCCTCTGGCACTCGGCGCTTGAGATCGAGGGCGAGGGGGGGCTCGTGCTCCTCGAGGGACTGCGGGACTTCCAGGAGCATCTCGGCGGCGAGCTCACCGTGACGCTGCTCGAGATGATCGGGCGGGGCGTCGAGGTGCACGAGATCGAGGCCGAGCGGGTGGCCGAGGCGATCGCCTGGCTCTGGCAGCGGCAGGCGGCCTGATGCGCCTCGACCATCTTCCTGGCAGCCCGCATCTCACCTATTGCACGAACATCCACGCGGGCGAGAGCTGGGAGGAGATCGAGGCAAGCCTCCGCATCCACGTGCCGCCGATCAAGGCGGCCGTCGCGCCGGACCGCCCGTTCGGGCTCGGGCTGCGGCTCTCGGGGATCGCGGCGGACGCGCTGGCCGGCGCCGGGACGCGGGAGCGCTTCGCCGCGCTGCTTGCGGATCAGGACGTCTACGTGTTCACCATCAACGCCTTCCCCTACGGTCCCTTTCACGGGACGCGGGTGAAGGAGGAGGTCTATCAGCCCGACTGGACGACCAACGAGCGGCTGCGCTTCACCAATCTCGCCGCGGATCATCTGGCGGCCCTTCTGCCGGCCGGTGTTATCGGCAGCGTGAGCACCGTTCCCGGTTGCTTCAAGCTCCGCGCCGCCGCCCCGGGCGCCGTCGAGGCGATGGCTGCGCGACTGGTGGACCACGCCGCGCATCTCGTCCGCATCGAGCAGGAGACGGGGCGGCGCATCGCGCTGGCGATCGAGCCGGAGCCATGCTGCTTTCTCGAGACGATCGAGGAGAGCGTGCGGTTCTTCGAGGATCAACTGTTTTCGGTAGCCTCGCGCGAGCGACTGGCCGCGGCGAGCGGGCTCGCGCGCGGCGAGGCCGAGGCGGCGCTCCGCGCGCACCTCGGCATCTGCTATGATGTCTGCCACGCGGCGGTGGAATTCGAGGAACCGGCCGGCAGCCTCCGTGCGCTGGCCAGTGCCGGCATTGCGATCCCGAAGCTCCAGCTCAGCTCCGCCATCCGGATCAAGGCGGTGGACGAGCAGACCGAGGTTCGGCTCCGCGCGTTTGACGACGGGGTCTATCTCCACCAGGTCGTCGAGCGTCGCCCGGACGGCCGCATCACGCGTCACCCCGACCTCGGCCCGGCCTTCGCGGGCCTTCGCAGTGGCGAGGCGCGGGGCGAGTGGCGGGTACATTGTCACGTTCCGATCTTTCTGGAAGATCTTGGCGGCCTCGGCACCACGCAGGACTTCCTGCGCGCCGTGATCGCGTGTTGCCGCACGGAGGCTATCTCGCCGCACCTCGAAGTGGAAACTTACACTTGGGACGTGCTGCCGTCGCAACACGCCGGGGAGGACAAGGCCGCCTCCATCGCCCGGGAGATCGCCTGGGCGGCGGAGGCCCTGGGGTGAGGACGGCGACAACGGGCAGGCCGCTCGACCCTCGGGTGCTTCTCGAGCTCGGCCGGGTGTCGAACCTTCCGACGGTCTGGTCGAATGTCCTCGCCGGCATGGTGCTCGCGGGTGGTTGGCTGGATACGGGGCCGCTCCTTGCGGTGCTGCTCGCGGCCTCGGCGATGTATGTCGGCGGCATGTTCCTCAACGACGCCTTCGACGCCGAAATTGACCTGCGCGAACGGCCCCGGCGGCCGATCCCGAGCGGGCGGGTCGCGCGGCGCACCGTCTTCGTCGCCGGCTTCGCGCTGCTCGGCCTCGGCTTCGCGCTGCTCATGGCCGTATCCGCCATCGCGGGGCTTATCGGCCTCGGCCTGGCGGGAGCGATCACGCTCTACGACGCGTGGCATAAGGGCAATCTGCTCAGTCCCCTTCTGATGGGCCTCTGCCGGGTTCTCGTCTACCTGATTGCGGGGTATGCCGCCGTTTCCGCGCCCGATCCGGCGCTGGCGCTCGGGGCGGGAGCGCTTCTGGCCTATTTGATCGGGCTCACCTACGTCGCCAAGCAGGAGGGGCTGAACGAGGTGCGCAACCTCTGGCCTGTCGCCCTTCTTGCGGTCCCGCTGCTCTATGCCTTGCCTGCGCTTGCCGCGGGCGGGCTCGCCATGCTGCTCTGGATCGTCTTCGCGATCTGGGTGGGATACGCGCTTAGCTTCGTGATGGGCGGCGGGCACATGCGCAACGTCCCGCGCACCGTCGTGTCGCTGATCGCCGGGATCGCGTTGCTCGACGGCCTGCTCATCGCCTGGCATGGCGTCGGAAGCCTCGCTTTGGTGGCTGTGGGATGCTTCGCGATGACCCTCGCCGGCCAGCGCTGGATAAGCGGAACGTGAGGGAGGAAGGCATGGCGCGACCAGCGGCGCTCCTGTGGGAATGGCTCTGTCGACAGGTCGATCCGGCCGCTCGAGACTGGCTGACGGAAACGGCGACGGCGGCGAAGGGCAGCGACGCGGCGCTCTTCAAGGGCGTGAGCCTCGTGCATCGCAGGATCGGCAAGGCAGACCTGTCGGTCGGTCCTGAAGACCGGGCCGCAGCCGAGGCAGCGCGGCCGGGCTGGGACCAGACCGGCTGGAGCACGGACCAGGCGGCGCGGATCTGGCTGCTGCTCGAGGCAGGCGGCATCGGCGAGGCCTTCGCCGTGCGGCTCAAGACCCTGTTTTCCTCGGCCGACGTGGCCGAGACCATCGCCTTTCTTCGCGGCCTGCCGCTCTTTCCCGGTCCGGAGCGCCACCTTTTCTTGGCGCGCGAAGGCGCGCGGAGCAACATGCGGCCCGTGTTCGAGGCGGTGGCGCACCGTAGCCCGTACCCGCGCGAAATGTTCGACGAGAACGCCTGGAACCACATGGTGCTCAAAGCCCTCTTCGTCGGCGCGGCGCTCTGGCCGATACAGGGCCTTGACGAGCGCGCGAATCCGGAGCTCGCGCGCATCCTGCGCGACTATGCGCACGAGCGCTGGGCCGCCGGAAGGCCGGTGACACCGGAGCTCTGGCGCTGCGTGGGGCGTTTCGCGGACGAGGAGGCGCTTGGAGATCTGGAGCGGTTGATGCAGGAAGGTGACGAGCGGGAACGCGAAGGCGCCGCGCTCGCGCTGGCCGATTGCCCGCTTCCCCGAGCGCAGGCCCTGCTCGCCGCCGCGCCCGAGCTTCAGGCCGCGGTCTCGCGCGGCGATCTCACGTGGACCGGTCTCGGCCGCACGCTCTGAAGAGGACGCTGATGTTCATCGATCCGCACACGCACATGATCTCCCGGACGACCGACGATTATCAGGCGATGGCGAACGCCGGCGTGGTCGCGCTGATCGAGCCATCCTTCTGGATTGGCCAGCCGCGGACCTATGTCGGCACCTATATCGACTACCTCTCGTCCATTGTCGGCTTCGAGCGCTTCAGGGCGGGGCAGTTCGGCATTCGCCATTACTGCACGATCGGGCTGAACTCCAAGGAGGCGAACAACGAGGAACTCGCCGAGAAGGTCATGGAGATCCTGCCGCGGTTCGCGCTGAAGGAGGGCGTCGTGGCCATCGGCGAGATCGGCTATGACGAGCAGACCGCGCTCGAGGACCGCTATTTCCGGGGGCAGATCGAGCTCGCAAAGGAGCTCGGCCTCCCGATCATGGTCCACACGCCTCACCGCGACAAGAAGCGGGGGACGCAGCGCTCGATGGACGTGCTGGAGGAGCACGGAGTGGCGCCCTCGATGGTCGTGATCGACCACAACAACGAGGAGACGGTCAACGAGGTGCTCGACCGCGGCTACTGGGCCGCGTTCTCGATCTATCCCGGCACCAAGATGGGCAACGAGCGGATGAGCGAGATCGTCAGGGCATACGGCGCCGAGCGGATCATCGTCGACTCGGCGTGCGACTGGGGCATCTCCGAGCCGCTCGCCGTGCCGAAAACGGCTGCCCTTATGCGCGAGCGCGGCCATCCTGAGGAGCACATCCGCAAGGTCACCTATGCCAACGCACTCGCAGCCTACGGGCAGAGCGGGCAGATGAAGGAAAGCGACTGGCTCGAGCCCGCAGCGATCGACCAGCGCACGCTCTACGCCGGCAATTCCATCCTCCGTGGCGGGCAGGAGCCGCGGATCGAGACGCCGGGGCGGGACATGAGTGATCTGACGATCAAGTAGCAGATCCGGGACCATCAGGCTCCGGCTGCAAGTCATGCGGATACGACAGCCCCAGGCTCTGGACCAGGCGGGGCGAGTCTCGATCGGCCGGGTCATGTGCGGCTCCGATTCAGGGCCGCCGCATCGGTTCAGACCATTTTCCGCCTACGACCGGCCATATGAGTTCCGTATGCGGATCTCACATCAGGGGGAATCGGGCGAAGGTTCACCTTCCGATGAGGCTTGCGAGGTACTCGTCGTCCCAGGCGGCGACCTTTCGCTTGAGACGGAGCGAGTCCTTGCCGGGGCCGCGTCGCATCAGGTTGAGG
>SKOX01000167.1 GCA_007119835.1 Paracoccaceae bacterium | reverse complement strand
GTGGCAGACACGAACACCACTTGTCCGACCCGCTCCAGGAACTCGCCCTCCTTGAGCGGACGGTTGTCGAGGGCGGCGGGGTCTTCGGCGGCGGCCTCGGCGAGGATCGCGCGCATGGTGTCTTCGGGAGGTGCGTCGGCGATCTCGCGCAGCCAGTCGGCCTCGCGGCTCATCAGGGTGGCGAGGTGGGGCGAGCAGGACGCGGTGGCTGCGAGCAGATCGCGCAGTTCGGGCGCGAGGTCGGAGAAGGCCGCCGCGGTCTCCGCCGCCCGGTCGGCGTCGTGGACCCGCGGCGCGCGCGCGATGCGGGCGGTGAGCGAGGCCGGGGCCGACATGGGCTCAGCGGCCTTCGTAGCGGGCGGGGCGCTTCTCGAGGAAGGCCATGACGCCTTCCTGGAAGTCGCGGGTCTTGCCTGCCTCGCCCTGGAGCCGGGCCTCGAGCTCGAGCTGCTCCTCGACGCCGTGGCCGTAGGTGTGGCGTAGCGCCTGCTTGATCAGGCGGTAGGCGACGCTCGGACCCTCGGCGAGGTGGGTGGCGCGGGCGCGCACCGTGGCCCAGAAGGCGTCGTCGGGCACGGCCTCCCAGATCATGTTCCAGTCCGACGCCTGCCGCGCGCTGATCCGGTCGGCGAACAGCGCGGCGCCCATCGCCTTGGCGAAACCGCATTGCCGCGGCAGCCAGTAGGTCCCGCCGGCGTCGGGGATGAGGCCGATCCGGGCGAAGGCCTGCACGAAGTAGGCGCTCTCGGCCGCGATGCAGACGTCGCAGGCGAGCGCGAGGTTCGCGCCCGCCCCCGCCGCCGGGCCGTTGACCGCGGCGATGGTCGGCACCGGGCAGTCGTAGATCGCCTTCAGGAGCGGCTCGTATTCCTCTCGCAGGGTCCGCTCGAGATCGACGTCCGCGGCGGTCCCGCGCTGCCCGAGATCCTGCCCGGAGCAGAATGCCCGGCCGGCGCCGGTCAGCACGATCACACGCGCCGTCTCGGGCGCGAGCCGGATCGCGTGCAAGAGCTCCGCCCGCATCCGGCCGTTCAGTCCGTTCATCACCTCGGGGCGGTTCAGCGTCAGGGTGGTGATGCCGCCCGCGCGTTCCGCACGGATCGTCTCGTAGTCCATGGACCCTCCCGGCCAGCGCCGGTTCCGACCTTCCCCCGGCCGGCCGGCTCGCGCAACGGCAAAAGGCCGGGAGCACGGCCTGCGACGCTTGGTCCGGCTCTGGAACCGGCCCGGGCTCGGTCTGTTGAGGGGGCGCAGCAACGGGAGACGGTCAATGGCGGAGAACAAGGTCCTGCTTATCACGGGCGCATCGAGCGGCATCGGCGAGGCGACCGCGCGCGCCGCCGCCGCCGCCGGATGGCGCCTCGCGCTCGCCGCGCGGCGGGTCGACCGGCTGCTGGCACTGGTGGAGGAACTCGGCGAGGACCGCGCCCGCGCCTTCCAGGTCGACGTGACGAGCTACGAGGCCCAGGCCCGCATGGCCGACGCGATCATCGAGCATTCCGGCAGCCTCGACGCGGTCTTCGCCAACGCCGGCATCGGCGGCAAGCCCGGCGGCTTCTCCGGCGCCCCGCCGGAGAGCTGGCGCGACATGGTCGACGTCAACATCCTCGGGGTCGCCTACACGCTCAGGGCGACGCTGGACCATGTCAGGGCGCGGCAGGGGCATGTGCTGATCACCGGCTCGGTCGCCGGTCGCCGCGTCCTCGCCGGCTCGATGTATGCCGCGACCAAGTGGGCGGTCTCGTCGATCGGCTACAATCTGCGCGAGGAGCTGAAGGGCACCGGCGTCCGGGTCACGCTGGTCGAGCCCGGCATGGTCGACACGGCCTTCTTCGACGAGGAAAAGCCCGACGCGCTGCGCCCCGAGGACGTCGCCCGTGCCGTGGTCTACGCCCTGGAGCAGCCGCCGGGGGTGGACCTGCACGAGATGGTCATCCTGCCGACGCCGCCGCGGGACTGAGGCGGCGCGGGCCGCTCATTCCTTGAGGAGCCGGGCGAGCCGCGCCTCCTCCTCGGGCGACAGCGGCTTGCGGCCGGATGGCGCCGCGCGGGCGCGGCCGCGGACGAAGGAGATGGCAATGCCGCTGCCGAGGAGCAGGAGCGCCGGGCCGGCGAGCCAAAGCGGGGCGTTGGCGAGGGTGAAGGGCGGCCGGTAGAGCACGAACTCGCCGTAGCGGTCGGTCAGGAACGCGAAGACCTCCGCGTCGCTCGCCCCTGCCACGACCTGCTCGCGCACGATCATCCGGAGGTCCCGGGCGATCGGAGCGTTCGATTCGTCGAGCGCCTGTCCCTGGCAGACGACGCAGCGCAGCTCGGCGGTGATCGCGCGGGCGCGCGCCTCCTGCTCGGGGTCGGCCAAGACCTCGTCGGGGCCGATGAAAGCGAAGGCGGGTGCTGCGATCAGCAGCGCGACAAGGGCGAGGACGGCACGCATCGGGCTCACTCCGCGGGCATCGGCGCAGCCGGGGGCTCGGACCGCCGCCTGGCCGGCGCGCCCACCCGGAACCGCCGGTCGGTCAGCGACACCGCGCCGCCCGCCGCCATGATCAGCGCGCCGATCCAGATCCAGTTCGAGAACGGCTTGATGTAGGTCCGCACCGCATAGCCGCCGCTCGCCTGCGGGTCGCCGAGCGTGACGTAGAGGTCGCGGGTCAGCGAGCGGTGGATCGCGGCTTGGGTCGTCGGGAACTGCTGCACCGGGTAGAAGCGCTTTTCGGGGAAGAGCTGCCCGCGCTCGCGCCCGTCGCGCGAGAAGGTGATCGTCGCGACCTCGGCGATCCAGTTCGGGCCGCGGACATTGTCGATGGCGTCGAGGCGCAGCTCGTAGGGGCCCTTGGTGAAGGTCTCGCCGACCTGGAGCACGCGGATGTCGTCGGTCTCCCAGGCGGTCAGCGCCGCGATGCCGAAGATCGTTACGCCGACGCCCGCGTGGCCGAGCGTCTTGCCCCAGTCCGCCCGCGGCAGGTTGACCGTCCGCCGCCAGCTCTCCGAGAGCGGCGCGCGCAGGAGCTTCACCCGCGTCGCCACGTCGGCGAGGGCGCCGACGACGACCCAGGCCGCCAGCGTCACGCCGATCGGCGCGAACATCGAGCCGCCGGTCTGCAGCGCCCAGACCAGCGCGCCGAGCACGACCGAGAGCGCGGCGATGCCCCAGTAGGGCCGGGCGGCGCGGCCGAGGTCGCCGCGCTTCCACGGCAGGATCGAGAAGATCGGCAGCGCCATGGCGAGCACGATCATGAAGGGCGTGAAGGCCGCGTCGAAGAACGGCGGGCCGACGGAGACGAGGCGGCCCGTCGCCACCTCCACGAAGAGCGGCCACATTGTGCCGACGAAGACCACCGCCGTGGCGACCACCAGGAGGACGTTGTTGAGGACGAGGCCGCTCTCGCGGCTGACGGTCGAGAAGACCGTGGTCGATTTCAGCATCGGGGCGCGCCAGGCGTAGAGCGCGAGCGAGCCGCCGGTGAAGAAGGCCATGATCCAGAGCAGGAAGACGCCGCGCTCGGGGTCGTTGGCGAAGGCGTGCACGCTGGTGATGATGCCCGAGCGCACGACGAAGGCGCCCATGAGGCTGAAGGAGAAGGCGAGGATCGCGAGCAGGATCGTCCACGACTTCAGGGTGTCGCGCTTCTCGACGACGATGGCGGAGTGCAGCAGTGCCGCCGCCAAGAGCCAGGGCATGAAGGAGACGTTCTCGACCGGGTCCCAGAACCACCAGCCGCCCCAGCCGAGCTCGTAATAGGCCCAGAACGAGCCGAGCGCGATGCCGATGGTGAGGTTGATCCAGGCGAGCAGCGTCCACGGCCGGACCCAGCGCGCCCAGGCGGCGTCGACGCGGCCCTCGATCAGGGCGGCCACCGCGAAGGAGAAGGCCATCGAAAGGCCGACGTAGCCGAGGTAGAGGAAGGGCGGGTGGAGGGCGAGGCCGGGGTCCTGCAGGAGCGGGTTGAGGTCGTTGCCGTCGATCGGCGGGCTGCCGATGCGCCAGAACGGGTTCGACGTGAAGATCACGAAGGCGAAGAAGGCGACCGCGATCGAGGACTGCACGGCGAGCACCCGGGCCTTGAGGGCCGGCGGCAGCATCCGGCCCCAGACCGCGACCATCGCGCCGAACAGCGTCAGGATCAGGATCCAGAGCAGCATCGAGCCCTCGTGGTTCCCCCACACGCCGGTCACCTTGTAGATCATCGGCTTGGCGGAGTGCGAGTTGGCCGCGACCAGCCGCACCGAGAAGTCGGAGACGACGAAGGCATAGGTGAGTGCGAGGAAGGAGCCGAGCGTCAGGACGAACTGGATCTGCGCCGCCGGCACGGCGAGGCGCATCCAGTCCACCCAGCCTTTGTGGGCGCCGACCATCGGCACGATCATCTGCACGATCGCGACCGCGAAGGCGAGGATGAGGGCGAGGTGGCCGAGCTCGACGATCATGGGCAGAAGTCCCCTTTGTTGGGGGGACTATAGAAGCGCGGGCCGGCAGGATCAATTTGCGTTCCCGTGAGAACGGCCTTGCAGCGACGATCGGTCGCCGGCGTCGCGGAGGCATGCGTCGGGCCGGCAGTGCCCTTTTGCACCGAGTCAGAGTTCGTGAATGTCCCGACGGGCCGAAGGCCTGCCCGCCGATGACAGCCGCCAGATTTCGGGGTGGCGGGCATTCGTTCACAGGCCTCTCGGCCCATGCCCCTCAGGCGGCCCGGCTGCTCCGCCAGGCCTCGACGGCGGCGTTGTGGTGCGGGTCGGTCGGGTCGGTCGCCGCGGGTTGCGGCGCGGGCACCGGGAGCGGCGGGTGCGTAGGCTCGGGCTCCGGCGGCGGAAGCGCCTGGGCGGGCTCGGGCGCGGCGGGAGCCGGAGCCGCAGGCGGCAGCTCGAGCTTGCGGCCGCGGTAGTGGTGCAGCTCGCGTGCGCCGAAGTAGAAGGAGACGACGGCGCCAAGCAGCCACCAGAGCGGCTCCGGCACGAAGGCGAGGCCCTGCATCCGCGTGGCGAAGCCTTCCGGCTCGACCATCGCGTAGACGAAGAGGCCGAGCGTGCCCACCGCCATCGTCGGCCGCGGCAGCCGGTTGAGGCCGTTCACAAACTGGTCGAACCAGCCGATGCCGGGGTGGGTGAACTCTTCCGAGAACTGTCCCAGCGCCTTGACGTAGCGCGCGTGCTCGGCCGCTTCGCGCGCCGCCCGGTCGCCGGCGAAGACCCGTGCGACGTCGCCCACCGCGTCGCCGACGTGGCGGGCGGCCGTGCCGAGCCCCAATATCTTCCCGATCATGTCCATGCCCTCACGCGAGCGTCGTGATCCGCCCGGCTGAAATGGAAGCGCGCGGAGATGAACTCCTCGGCGCGAACGATCCAGCCGCCCTTGCCGCCGTCGCGGCGGCGCGCGAACTTCCTCAACTGCGGGCGCTGGTCGCCGAGGCGGTAGTAGTAGTTCCGCCGTTCGATGCCGTAGGCGCAGACGAGGTGGTCGGGCGCGATCTCCATCGCAGCCCGCACCGCCCGCGTCGTGATCGGGCCGATGGCGCCGTCGTCCTTGACGCCCTCGACGCCGAACCGAGCCATCAGGCGCTGCAGAAGCCTGATCGCGTTCGCGCCGGCGTTCACCTGCATGTCGAAGACGCTCGGCTGCAGCGGCTCGGGCAGGAGGTTCAGCTTCGGCGTCCGGTAATAGTGCCGGATGTAGATCTCGATGGCCTTCTCCGGGGTGAGCGCCCGGACGTCCTTCTCGTCCACGCGCCCGTCGCCGTTGAGGTCGAGCCCGAGCCGGCGCATGGTGTGGATGGTCACGCCGTGATTGGTCGCGCCACCCGGATCGTCGGGATCGTTGACGAAGCCGCCCTCGCGGCGCACGATCTCCGCTGCGATGCTCTCGACCGAGTGCATTGCCAGCTCCCATTGCAATTTCGAACAATGTCCGGGTTCTGGCAGCGTCCGCCTTAAATACCCGCTACCGCGCCGCGCGGCGCCCGCCCCGTGCCGGCAACGCCGCCGCCGTTTCGCCCGCCCGGCAGTTGCGCGGCCACGACCTGCCGCGGCCGTGTGGTTGTCCCCTGCCGCCGCCCCCTCTATCTGTCGGCCCTGCACCGACGAGGGTCGCCCGATGCCGATCAAGATTCCCGAGCGCCTGCCCGCCATCGAGGTCCTCCGCCGCGAGGGCGTCATGGTCATGGGCGAGGAGACCGCGCTCCGGCAGGACATCCGGCCGCTGCAGATCGCGCTGCTGAACCTCATGCCGAAGAAGGTGCCGACCGAGACGCAGTTCTGCCGCCTGATCGGCGCGACCCCGCTGCAGATCGAGCTCACTCTGATCCGGATGAGCCGGCACGAGCCGCGCAACACCAGCCCCGAGCACATGCAGGACTTCTACCAGCCCTTCGAGGAGGCGCGGGCGCGCCGGTTCGACGGGCTGATCGTCACCGGCGCGCCGGTCGAGCACCTGCCCTACGAGGAGGTGGGCTACTGGGACGAGCTCACCGAGATCTTCGACTGGACCCAGAGCAACGTCCACCACACGATCGGCGTGTGCTGGGGCGGCATGGCGATGCTGCACCACTTCTGGGGCGTGCCGAAGCACCCGCTGCCATCCAAGGCCTTCGGCTGCTTCCGCCATCGCACCACCGTCGCGGGCTCGCCGTTCCTGACCGGCTTCTCGGACAGTTTCGTCGTGCCGGTCAGCCGCTGGACCGAGCTGCGCGAGGCGGATCTCGCGCGCCATCCGGAGCTGCGCGTCCTCGTCACTTCGGACCAGGCCGGGCCGTGCCTGATCGAGGACCCCCGCCACCGGGCGCTCTACATGGTCAACCACCTCGAATACGACTCAGGCACCCTGAAGGAGGAGTACGACCGCGACGCGGCGAACGGCGGGCCGATCGAGCTGCCCGTCGACTACTTCCCGGGCGACGATCCGTCCCGGCTGCCGGAGAACCGGTGGCGCAGCCATGGCCAGCTGCTCTATGGCAACTGGATCAACGCGATCTATCAGACGACGCCCTACGACCTCGAGCGGATCGGGACATGATGCCGGCGCATCGAGGGCGGGCCCTTTGCCCGCCGCCGGGCAGCGCCGCCCGCGCCTACTGCGCCAGCGGCGGTGCCGCGGGCGTACGGACGCCTGCCGCCCGCAG
>SKOX01000499.1 GCA_007119835.1 Paracoccaceae bacterium | reverse complement strand
GGCAAGCTGATCGGGCTGGAGAAGGGCGGGGCCAACGTCTCGCTCGAGCCCGGCGGGCAGCTCGAGCTCTCCGGCGCGACGGTCGAGACGATCCACGACACCTGCGAGGAGGTTAACAGCCACCTGCGCGAGGTGAAGGCGGTGGCCGACGACATCGGCGCGGGCTTCATCGGCCTCGGCGCGGCGCCCGAGTGGACGCACGAGCAGATGCCGCAGATGCCCAAGGGCCGCTACAAGCTGATGACCCGCCACATGGAGGAAGTCGGCAGCCACGGCACGCAGATGATGTACCGCACCTGCACGGTGCAGGTGAATCTCGACTTCGCCTCCGAGGCCGACATGGTGGCGAAGTTCCGCACCTCGCTGGCGCTTCAGCCGATCGCGACCGCGCTCTTCGCCTGCTCGCCGTTCTTCGAGGGCAAGCCGAACGGCTGGCAGTCGTGGCGGGCGCGGATCTGGCGCGACACCGACCCGGCGCGCACCGGCATGCTGCCCTTCGTCTTCGAGGACGGCATGGGCTTCGAGCGTTACGTCGACTACGCGCTCGACGTGCCGATGTACTTCGTCTACCGCGACGGCACCTATATCGACGCGCTGGGCCAGTCGTTCCGCGACTTCCTCGACGGGCGGCTGCCGGCGCTGCCGGGCGAGAAGCCGACGCTGTCGGACTGGGCCGATCACCTGACCACGATCTTTCCCGAGGTTCGGATCAAGCGGTTCATGGAGATGCGCGGCGCCGACGGCGGCCCGTGGCGGCGGCTCTGCGCGCTGCCGGCGCTCTGGGCGGGGCTGCTCTACGACGCGCCGTCGCTCGCGGCGGCCTGGGAGATCTGCCGGGACTGGACGGCGGAAGAGCGCGAGCGGCTGCGGCACGACGCGGCAAAGGACGGCCTGCGCGCGACGATTCGCGGCCGCACGGTGCGGGAGGTGGCGCGCGAGGTTCTGGCGATCGCGGAAGCCGGGCTGAAGGCGCGCGCGCGGCCCGGGTCGGGCGGCATGCTGCCCGACGAGACGCATTTCCTCGGCGCGCTGCACGAGATCGTGAGCGCGGGGCAGAGCCCGGCGGACGAGCTTCTGGCGCGGTATGCTGGTGACTGGGCGGGCGATCTGACGCGGATCTATGCAGACTACAGCTATTGAGCGCATTGTGGCAGATCGGTAACGCGCCGATCATACTCTGGTAACGGTCTCGACTTCATGATCCGGGCATCGCTTGAGGAGAGCAGCCATGGATCAGCCGGCCTTTCGCGTTTCCCGTTCGTCGCTTTTCGACCTGATCGCCCGCGCCGAGGCCGACCCCGAGTCGGACGAGGCGCATTTTCTGGTCCAGCTTCGGGCCGCGATCATGGGCATCGAGGGCCAGCCGCTGCCCTACCGCGGCGGCACGCGCAGCCCGCGGCCCGACTTGCGGATGATCCGCGGCGGCGCCTGACGCGCGGTTGCGGTCAGAGGCCCCAGACCAGCAGGATCATCGGGACGGCGACCGCGACGACCACGACCTCGAGCGGCAGGCCGAGGCGCCAGTAGTCGCCGAATCGAAAGCCGCCGGGTCCGAGGATCAGCGTGTTGTTCTGATGGCCGATCGGAGTGAGCAAGGCGCAGGAGCCGCCGATTGCGATCGCCATGAGGAAGGCGTCCGGGTTGGCGCCGAGCGCCGCCGCCGCGCCAAGGCCGATGGGGGCCATGACCGCGACGGTTGCGTTGTTGTTCATCAGGTCGGACAGGGTCATCGTCAGCACGAGCAGGACGGTGAGCACGACCACGCCGCCCGCCATCGCGACATTGTCGACGAGGAGCCCGGCGATCAGGCCTGCGGCGCCGGTTGTCCGCATTGCGTCGGCGACCGGCAGGAGCGCGCCGAGGAGCACGATCACCGGCCAGTCGACGGCGCCGTAGATCGTGCGGGGCGGCATGACGCGGGTGACCATGACCGCGAGGACGCCGCCGGCGAAGGCGACGGCGGGTGGCAGCAGGCCGGCGGCCGCGACGGCTACCGCGGTCAGGAAGATGCCGACCACGAGCAGGATGCGCCTGCGGTCCGGGATGCGGATCGCGCGCTCGGCGAGGGGCAGGAGGCCGAATTCGGCGGCGAAGGCGCGGATGTCCTCCTGGCTGCCCTGGATCAGCAGGACATCACCGGGCTGGAAGGAGACCCGCTTGAGGCGGCCGATCGAGCGGCGGCCCTGCCGCGAGAGGGCGAGGAGGTTGACGTGGTGGCGCCGGCGCAGGCCGATCTCGGTCGGGTTGCGCCGGATCAGGGTCGAGTTCGGCGGGACGACGAGTTCGGAGAGGACGACATCCCCGCCTTCGCCGGGGAGCGCTGACTGGGGCGCCTCGTCGTCGTTGTCATTGTCCCGGGCAGCGTCGCGGGAGCTTGGGTCCTCGCGCCGCTCCTCGCTCGGGGACGCGGCCTCGGCCTTCTCGGCCTGCGCGTCGGTCTCTTCCTCCGGCGCGACGTCCTCCTCGAGCTTCATGCCGAGGGCTGCGAGCGCGGAGGCGACGCCCTCGGGTTCGGCCTCGATGACGAGGATGTCGTTCTCGCGGAGCCGGGTCGTCAGGCTCGGCGTGCGCAGGCGGATCTCGTTGCGGACGAGGCCGAGGACCTGGGCATGGGCCTCCTCGAGCCGCTCCTCGACCTCGCGGAGCGTCATGCCGATGGCCTTCGCGCTCGCCGGCACGCGCGCTTCGGTGAGGTAGGCGGCGGTGTCGAAGCCCTCGACGCCCGCGCGCTTGCGCTCGGGGACGAGCCGCCACCCGACGAGGGTGACGAAGAGCACGCCCGCGGCCGCGACCGCGAGACCGACCGGCGTGAAGTCGAACATGCGGAAGGGGCCGCCCATCTCCTCGTCGCGGAAGGCCGAGACGATGAGGTTGGGCGGCGTGCCGATCAGCGTCGTCATGCCTCCGAGGATCGAGCCGAAGGCGAGCGGCATCAGGATCTGGCCGGGCTGCCAGCCGACGCGCGCGGCGGTCTGGATCGCGATCGGCATCATCAGCGCCAGCGCGCCGACATTGTTCATGAAGCCCGACAGCAGCGCCGTCAGCGCCGTCAGACCGGCAAGCATGGTCACGGGCGACGCGTTCGTCGGCAGCACCCGCTGGGCGAGGAGGTCGATCGCACCGGAGTTCTGCAGCCCGCGCGACAGGATGAGGACGCAGGCCACGGTGATGACCGCCGGGTGGCCGAAGCCCGAGAAGGCCTCCCCGGCTGGAACGATGCCTGCAACGACGGCGGCGAGCAGCGCTGCCATCGCGACCATGTCGTGCCGCCAACGGCCCCAGAGGAAGAGCGCGAGCGCGCCGGCGAGGATGGCCAGGACCAGCGCCTGGTCGAACGTCATTCAGCGCCCCCCATGATGGCATCGGCCCGGGCAGCCGCGCGGGCAGTCAACGAGCGGCCTAACGTGCGCTTGGCGGCGGCGTTCCGCATCGCGTGCGGCGCAGCCTCAGCCCTTGCCGGCGCCGATGCGCGGCTCGGTCCCGGCGGCGAGGCGGCGGATGTTGGCGTGGTGGCGGGCGAAGACGAGGACCGCCAGCGCGATGCCGAGCCAGACATGCTCGACCGGCCCGAGCGCCCAGAGCCAGATCGGCGCCGTGGCGGCGGCGATCAGCGCCGCGAGCGAGGAGATGCGGAAGGCGAAGGCCGCCGCGAGCCACGTGGCGCAGGCGATCAGCCCGACGGGTGGCGCGAGCGCGAGCAGCAGGCCGAGGAAGGTCGCCACGCCCTTGCCGCCGCGGAACCGCAGCCAGACCGGGAAGAGGTGGCCGAGGAAGGCGCCGAGGCCGGCGAGCGCGGCCGCGAACGGGTCGGCGAGAAGGGCGCGGGCGATGAGGACGGCGGCAGCGCCTTTGCCGGCGTCGAGGGCGAGGGTGAGGGCCGCCGCGGCCTTGTTGCCGGTGCGCAGGACGTTCGTGGCGCCGATGTTGCCCGAGCCGATCGCGCGCAGGTCCCCGAGGCCGAGCGCCCGGGTGATGACGACGCCGAAGGGGATCGATCCCAGCAGGTAGGCGAGGACGAAGACGACGGCGTAGGTCATCGCGCCGCTCCCGTCGCCGCATCGGCCGCAAAGACCCGGCGGCCGCCGACCCAGGTCGCAAGCACCCGGCCCTGCATCCGCCGTCCGTCGTAGGGCGTGTTCTTCGACTTCGAGCGCAGCGTCGCGCGGTCGAGCACGAAGGGCCGGTCGGGGTCGAAGAGCACGAGGTCGGCCGGCCGGCCCGGCGCGAGGCGGCCGGCGTCGAGGCCGACGAGGCGCGCGGGGTTGAGCGACAGCGCGCGCCACAGCGCGGGCAAGCTGACGTCGCCGGCGTGGTAGAGCTGGAGCGCGGCCGGCAGCAGCGTCTCGAGGCCGACGGCGCCGGCGGCGGCCTCCTCGAAGGGCAGCCGCTTCGCGTCCTCGTCCTGGGGCGTGTGGAAGGAGCCGATGACGTCGATGAGGCCGTCGGCGAGCGCCGCGACGACGGCCTGGCGGTCCTCCTCGGCGCGCAAGGGTGGCTCGAGCTTAAAGAAGGTGCGGTAGGCGCCGACGTCGAGCAGGTTGAGCGTCAGGTGGTGGACCGACGTCCCCGCCGTCACCTTGAGCCCGGCAGCTCTGGCGCGGGCGAGGACGGCGAGGCCGGCGGCGGTCGTGATCTGATCAGCATGGTAGCGCGCGCCGGTCGCCTCCACGAGGGCGAGGTCGCGCTCGAGGCCCATGCGCTCGGCGAGCGGTGAGACGCCGGGCAGGCCGAGCTGCGAGGCGAACTGGCCCGACGTCATGCAGGCGCCTTCGGTGAGGGCGGCCTCCTGCGGGTGGCTGATGACCAGGGCGCCGAGGCCCGAGGCATAGGCGAGGCAGCGCGAGAGAACCCGCGGGTTCGCGAAGGGTCGGGCGTCGGTGAAGGCGACGGCGCCTGCGTCCATCAGGAAGCCGATCTCCGTCATCTCCCGACCCTGCCGGCCGCAGGTCAGCGCGGCGGTGGCCAGCACGCGCACGGGGCTCGCCTCGGCGGCGCGGCGGCGGAGGTATTCGAGCGCCTCGGGCGTGTCGACGGCGGGCTCGGTGTCGGGGCGGGCGACGATGGTGGTGACGCCGCCGGCCGCCGCCGCCTCGCCCGCGGTGCGGAAGCTCTCCTTGTGGCGCTCGCCGGGCTCGCCGGTCTTGACGCCGACATCGACGAGGCCGGGGCCGAGGTGGCGCCCGCCGCAGTCGAAGACCGGAAGGCCGGCGGGCGCGTCAGCCCGGATCTCGGCGATGGTCCCGTCGTCGGCCATGACGACGGCGCCGGGGCGGACGGCGTCGGCCTCGGGATCGACGAGGCGGGCGTTGGCGAGGACCAGGGTCATGCCATCACCGTCTCGGGGGCGGCCCGGAGGTTGCGCGCGAGTAGGTCCATCACGGCCATGCGGACGGCGACGCCCATCTCGACCTGCTCCTGGATGACGCTCACGTTGATGTCGTCGGCGATCAGCCCGTCGATCTCGACGCCGCGGTTCATCGGCCCGGGATGCATCACGATGGCGTCGGGTTTCGCGGCGCGGAGCTTGGCCGCGTCGAGGCCGAAGCGGTGGTAGTATTCCCGCGCCGAGGGCACCAGCGCGCCGTCCATTCGCTCGCGCTGGAGACGCAGCATCATCACGACGTCGGCGCCGTCGAGGCCGGCGGCCATGTCCTCGAAGACCTCGACGCCCATGCGGTCGACGCCCGAGGGAAGCAGCGTCGGCGGCGCGATGACGCGCAGCCGGTTCTCCATCTTGCCGAGCAGGATCAGGTTGGAGCGCGCCACGCGGCTGTGCGCGATGTCGCCGCAGATCGCCACCGTGAGGCGCTGCAGCCGGCCCTTGCGCCGGCGGATGGTCAGCGCGTCGAGGAGCGCCTGGGTCGGGTGCTCGTGGCGTCCGTCACCGGCGTTGACCACGGCGCAGTTGACCTTCTCGGCCAAGAGCGCCACCGCCCCCGAAGCGCCGTGGCGGACGACGAGGAGGTCGGGGTGCATGGCGTTGAGCGTCATCGCGGTGTCGATCAGCGTCTCGCCCTTGCGGATCGAGGAGCCGGCGGTGCCGAAGTTCATCACGTCCGCGCCGAGCCGCTTGCCCGCGAGCTCGAAGCTCGCCTGGGTGCGGGTCGAGGACTCGAAGAACATGTTGATCTGGGTGAGGCCGGCGAGTGCCACGCCATGCTTGTCCGGCCGGCGGTTCAGCGCGACGTAGTCCTCGGCGAGGTCGAGGATCGCCTCGATGTCCGTCCGCGCGAGCGGCTCGACCCCGAGCAGGTGGCGGTGGCGAAACAAGGCGGCCCTCCGGTCTCGATCCGCGGCACGCGATCGAGCCGCACCTATACC
This sequence comes from Paracoccaceae bacterium, assembly GCA_007119835.1. Classification (GTDB taxonomy): domain Bacteria; phylum Pseudomonadota; class Alphaproteobacteria; order Rhodobacterales; family Rhodobacteraceae; genus Amaricoccus. The sequence goes on along the minus strand of SKOX01000499.1, from coordinate 832 downwards.
AGCCGCGGGACGGGCGGCAAGCCTTGCGCCCGGGGGCCATGGGCGCGAGAGTGAGCTCATGGACCTGCCCCGCCCCGTGCGTCTCTTCGACTGCGCGCCTGCCCCGAATCCGCGGCGGGTCACGATCTTCATGTCCGAGAAGGGCATCAACCTGCCGGTCGAGCAGGTCGACATCATGGCCGGCGCCCAGTTCGGCGCCCATCGCGAGAGGGTCGGGGTGCATCACCTCCCGGCGCTCGAGCTCGAGGACGGGCGCTTCCTCACCGAGAGCACGGCGATCTGCCGCTATCTCGAGGCGCTCTGGCCGGAGCCGAACCTGATGGGCGAGGACCCGCTCGAGGCCGCCGAGATCGAGATGTGGAGCCGCCGGGTGGAGTTCGGCCTGCTGCTGTCGGCTGCGGCCGTCCTGCGGCACGGGAACCCGAAGATGGCGGTGATGGAGGACCAGGTGCCGGCCTGGGCCGAGGCGAATCGGCCGCGGGTGCTGGCCGGGCTCGACCGGCTCGACGCGCGGCTCGGCGTGAGCGCCTACATTGCGGGCGAGCGCTACACCATGGCGGACATCACGGCGCTGGTCGCGGTCGACTTCCTGCGCGCGGCGCGCGTCGCCGTGCCGGAGCGCCTGGTGCGGCTCTTGGCATGGCGGCGCGAGCTTGCGGCGCGGCGGGCGCTGGCGGCCTGAAGGGGCGGGCGATGGCAGATCCCTTGCCCGATCCGGTCCGCGCGGCCGACCTCGCCGCACTCGCGTGGCAGATCGAGCTCGGGGTCGACGAAACGATCGGGGAGGCGCCGGTGGATCGCTTCGCGCCGGAGGCGCGCGCCGAGGCGGCGC
>SKOX01000478.1 GCA_007119835.1 Paracoccaceae bacterium | reverse complement strand
GCCGCGCCATGCGGCGCCAGGCCCGCGCGATGGTGGAGGCCCGAGGGCCGCTCGCCGAACGTGCCGCCTGGAGCGCGGCCCGTGAACCCGGCCTCAGCGACGACGAGCGGCGCTTCCGCGAAGGCGTCGCCTACCGGGTATCGCGCATGTTCGCCTTCGTCGGCATCGAGCACCAGCACTAGGCCGCCCCGACGCCGCCCCGACGCCGCCCCGACGCCGCCCCGACGCCGTGCCGACGCCGTGCCGACGCCGTGCCGACGCTGTGCCGACGCTGTGCCGCTCCCCCGCCGACAGCCAGAAAACCAGCCCTGAGGACGCCGCGGCTTCAGCCGCGGATCGCCTCCAGCATGCGGTGGACGTTGTCGGGGTCGGCCTCGGGCGTGATGCCGTGGCCGAGGTTGAAGATGTGCGGCCCGCCCCGGAAGGCCTCGACGATCCGGCGCGTCTCCCGCGTCAGCGCCTCGCCGCCCAGGACCATGAGCAGCGGGTCGAGGTTGCCCTGGACACAGGCGAGCGGCTGCACCGCCTCCGCCGCCCAGGCCGGGTCCACGCTTGCGTCGATGGCGCAGCCCTCGACGCCGGTCGCGGCCACGAAACCGCGGTAGCCCGCCCCGGCACCGCGCGGGAAGCCGATCACCGGGATGCCCGGCGCCTCGGCGCGGACCGCCTCGATGATCCGGCGCACCGGCGCGATCGCGTAGCGCTCGAACCACCCGCCCGGCAGGCCGCCCGCCCAAGAGTCGAAGATCTTCACCACCTCGGCGCCGGCGCGCACCTGGCCGATCAGATAGGCCGCGGTCGCCTCGGTGATGCGGTCCATCAGCGCGTCGAAGGCCGCCGGGTCGCGGTACATCATCTCCCGCGCCGGCGCCTGGTCGGGCGTGCCCCGCCCGGCCACCATGTAGGTCGCCACCGTCCAGGGCGCGCCGGCGAACCCGATCAGCGTCGTCTCGCGCGGCAGCTCCCGGCGCAGGATCCGCACCGTCTCGTAGACCGGCCCCAGCGTCTCGTGGACGGTCTCCACCGGCCTCAGCCCCGCCACCGCCTCCGCGGTGGTGACCGGCGAAAGACGCGGCCCCTCTCCCTCGACGAAGCGCAGGTTGGCCCCCAGCGCCTGCGGCACCAGGAGGATGTCGGCGAACAGGATCGCCGCGTCGAAGCCGTAGCGGCGGATCGGCTGCAGCGTCACCTCGGCGGCGAGGTCGGGCGTGTAGCAGAGGTCGAGGAAGCTGCCGGCCTTCGCCCGCGTCGCGCGGTATTCCGGCAGATAGCGGCCCGCCTGCCGCATCAGCCAGACCGGCGGCGGGTCGACCCGCTCGCCTCTCAACGCCCGAAGGATCGCCTTCTCCTCGCCCATGAACCGCTTCCCGCTTCCGATTGTCTCGGCGGGACCTTAGCGATAAATGGAGGCGAGAAAAGGACCCCTTCGCATGGCCGACCACCTGCCCTCGCCCGACTGTCCGCTGCGCATCGGAACCCGCGGCAGTCCGCTCGCGCTCGCCCAGGTGCACGAGACCCGCGCCCGGCTGATGTCGGCGCACGGCCTGCCCGAGGGCGCCTTCGAGATCGTCGTCATCAAGACGACCGGCGACCGTGTGCAGGACCGGCCGCTGTCCGAGCTCGGCGGCAAGGGCCTCTTCACCAAGGAGATCGAGGACGCGATGCTCGCCCGTTCGATCGACATCGCCGTCCACTCCATGAAGGACATGCCGACCGACCAGCCGGACGGGCTCGCCATCACGACGCTCCTGCCGCGCGAGGACGTGCGCGACGCCTTCGTGACCCTCGGCGATCACAGCCTGGCGACGCTGCCCGAGCGCGCCACCGTCGGCACCTCGAGCCTCCGGCGCCGGGCGCAGCTCTTCCACCGGCGGCCCGACCTGAACGTCGTCGAGTTCCGCGGCAACGTCCAGACGCGGATGCGCAAGCTCTCCGACGGCGTCGCGGACGCGACCTTCCTCGCGATGGCGGGCCTGCGCCGGCTCGGGCTCCTCGAGATCGCGCGCCGGCCGATCGAAACCGACGCGATGCTGCCTGCCATCGCCCAGGGCGCGATCGGGATCGAGCAGCGGGCCGACGACGACCGGGTGCGGGCGCTGCTCGAGCCGATCCACGACGCGGAGACCGGGCATCGTCTCGCCGCCGAGCGCAGCTTCCTGCGCGGCCTCGACGGCTCGTGCCAGACGCCGATCGCCGGGCTCGCCGAGATCGCCGGCGGCCGCGTGCGGCTGCGCGGCGAGATCCTGCGCCCCGACGGCAGCGAGTGTCTCGCGGGCGAGCGGGAAGGGTCGCTCGGCGACGCCGCGGCGCTCGGGCGCGACCTCGCCGCCGAGTTGCGCGGCCGCGCGGCGCCTGACTTCTTCGCGACCTGAGCCGGCGGGCTTCACCTCGGTTCCGGCGGCGTGCTAGCCTCACGCCTGGAGTGACCGTCGCAGGAGTGACCATGTCGAGGACGACCGCGCGCGCCAAGTTCTGGGTCCTCGGGGCCGCCCTGCTGCTCGCGGGCTGCGGGACCGGCGTCGGGCCGGAGGGCCCGGACGCGCCGGCGAACGCGACCCGGAACGGCTTCGAGCGGATCACCACCGCCGCCGAGTTCCGCGAGATCGCGACGAACCGCCCGCTCATCTACCCGAACGGCGACGTGATGCGCTATGGGCGGGACGGCACCTGGCGGGTCGAGCGGGACGGCGCGATCCTCGCGACCGGGACGTGGTCCTGGGAGGACGGTCGCTGGTGCGGCCAGGGCGCGTCGCGCGCGGGGCCGGTCCCGCCGCAATGCCAGCGGGTGGCGGCCTCGTCCGAGGCGCTGCGCTTCACCCGGGGCGTCGGCCGGTCGCAGACGCTCGCCTTCGCCGGCTGAGGCTGGGCGGGTTCGGCGAGCGGGCCACGGTCGGGCGTTTTTGCAAGGTGCAACCTTGGCCCAGACATTGGATTAGCACAAGAACGAGAGGCGGCGTGCGGCGCGGGACGCACCTGCCCGCGGGGCGGTCGGCTCAGGCCGCCTTGCCGAAGATCTGCCCGCCGTGCTCGGCGAGGTAGATCCGCAGCCACGGCGTGAAGGCTGCGGGCTGGGCGGCGATCTCGGCGCGGAGCGCGTCGAGCGCGATCCAGCGGACGTCCATCACCTCCGCCGGGTTCGGCGCCACGCGCAGGCCGGCGGGCGCGTCGGCGGTGAAGAGGCTCACCACCTCGTGCTCCACGAGGTCCGGCCCGACCGCCGCGCGGTACTCGACCGTGTCGCGCGGCGCGAGCGCCAGGCCGTCGATCCCGAGCTCCTCGCGCAGGCGCCGCTCGGCGCAGGCGGCCGTGTCCTCGCCCCAGTGCGGGTGGGTGCAGCACGCGTTCGCCCAGAGGCCGGGGGTGTGGTATTTCCCGAGCGCCCGCCGCTGGATCAGCGTGCGCCCGCCGTCCATCACGAAGACCGAGATCGCCGGGTGCCTGAGGCCCCGGCGGTGCACCTCGAGCTTGTCGACGGGCCGCAGCGCGCCGTCGATCCAGGCGGGGATGGTGTCGGTCATGCGGCGGGAATGAGCCTCGTCAGATGCGCGATGTTCTTGGCCATGATGCGAAGATGGGCGAGCGGCTTTGCCCGGACAAGTTTCTTGTTCATATAGGCCTCGAAGGTCAACCGCTGCACGTCCACGTCGCGGCAGAGCGTGACGAACCTCTCGCGCCGGTCGTCGGAGCGGTACCAGGTGTCCTGCATCACCCGCAGCACCCGGAAGACCATCTTGTGCTCGGCCATGAAATTCTTGCGCGCGAGCTTCAGGTCGCGCACCCGTCCCGTCGCGAGGCAGCGGTCGGCCGCCAGCGCCGCCGCCTGCCCGCCGATCATCGCGTAGTAGATGCCCTCGCCCGAGGACGGCGCGACGACGCCCGCCGCGTCCCCCGCCAGCACGACGTCGCGGCCGTTGTCCCAGCGCTTCAAGGGCTCGAGCGGGATCGGCGCGCCCTCGCGGCGGATCGTCTCGCACCCGGCAAGCCCGCTCGCCTCCCGCAGCGCCGCCGTCGCGCCCTTGAGGTCGAAGCCGTCGCGCCCCGTGCCCATCCCGACGCTCGCCTGCGCCCCGTGCGGAAAGACCCAGCCGTAGAAGTCGGGCGAGATGCGGCCGTCGTAGATCACGTCGCAGCGCATCGGATCGTAGGAGCCGCTCGCCTCTGGCGCCTTGATGATCTCGTGGTAGGCGATGACGTAGGGGATCTTGTCGCCGCCCGGCACCTCGCCGCGGGCGACGTTCGACCGCGCCCCGTCGGCGCCGACGATCAGCCGCGTGGTCAGCCGCCGGCTCTCGCCGCCCTTCGGCCGGTAGACGATGTGCGTGCCCTCGCCGTCGCGCTCGATGCGCTGGAAGGTGCCGGTGATCCGCTCGGCGCCGGCGCTCGCGGCGCGCACGCGGAGGAACTCGTCGAAATGTTCGCGGTCGACCATGCCGACATAGCCGTTCTCGATCGGGATATCGACGCGGTTCGCCGCCGGCGAGATCATCCGCGCGGTCGAGATCCGCGCGACGATCTGAGCGTCGGGAATGTCGAAGTCGCGGATCAGCCGGGGCGGCACCGCGCCGCCGCAGGGCTTGATCCGCCCCGCCCGGTCGAGCATCGCCACCCGCCGCCCTGCGCGCGCCAGCGCCTCGGCCGCCGTCGCGCCCGAAGGTCCGCCGCCGACCACAACCACGTCGTAGCTCATCGTCATTCTCCTGGAGCGAGATGCGGCTGGGGGCGGCCTGCCACCACCCTGACCGCGAGGAGGGCCGCCGCGACGAAGATCGCCGCCTCGACCATGAAGACCGTGCCGTAGGCCTCGGCCGGATCGGCGACGAGCCGGCGCATGACGTCGACCATCGCAGCACCCAGGAAGCCGCCGAAGCCCGCCGCGATCGCCTGCGCCGCCCCCCACAGGCCCATGCGCGTGCCCTCGCGGCCCGCGCGCCCCTGGCCGGAGAGCGCCATCATCGAGCCGATCGCCGCGACCGCGAAGACGCCGTTGGCGAAGCCGAGCGCGAAGACGAGCGGCAGGAGCGGCGCCCCGGGCCCCGCCAGCCCCGCGCTCGCGATACCGCTGAGCGCCGCAGCCGAGCCGAGGCAGCCCGCGATCGTCCACATCCTCAGCGAGCCGATCCGGAGCAGGCTCGCCGCGATCCCCACCGTCAGCATGCCGAGGAAGACGCCGCCGTTCTGCAGCCCCGCCATCGAGGTCGACTGGCCCGGCGTGAAGTGGAAGACGTGGCCCGCGAAGGGCTCGATGATCAGCTCCTGCATGAAGTAGGCGGTCATCGACAGGAACACGAAGATCGCGAAGTGCCGCGCCCGCGGCTCGCCCCAGATCTCGGCGAAGGCCACGCGAAACGGCACGCGTTCGGCCTGCGGCTCGGGCAGGCCGCAGAGCCGCCGCTCGACGCCCCACATCGCCAGCGCGGTGAGCACGACCGCGCCGGCGCAGACGACGGCGACGATCGCGACGAGGCGGGCATGGCTGTAGGGATCGAGCACCGCGCCGACGCCGGCCGCCGTCAGGGCGATGCCGGCGATCATCATCAGCCAGGTGATCGTCGCCGCCGCCGCCCGCCGCTCGGGCGCGGTGGCGGTGGCGAGCAGCGCCAGCAGCGACGTGCCCGCCGCCCCGACGCCGCCGCCGATCAGCACGAAGCCGAGCGTGGCGAGCGCGATGCCCAGAGCCGCGCTCTCCTCCATCGCCACGGTGCCCAGCGTGGCGACGAGGCCGCCCGCCGCGAGCACGGCCATTCCGCCGAGGATCCAGGGGCTGCGCGCGCCGCCGGCGTCGGAGCGGTAGCCCCAGTTCGGCCGCGTGAGCTGGATCGCGTAGTAGATCCCGACCAGCGCCCCGGGCAGCATCGCCGGCAGCGCGAGCTCGACCACCATGATGCGGTTGAGGGTCGAGGTCGTCAGCACGACGATCGCGCCGATCGCCATCTGGACGAGCCCGAGCCGGAAGATCCCCGCCCAGCCGAGATGCCTCACGGCGCGCCTCCGACCGATCCGAGCCCGAAGGCGGTGGCCAGCATGCCAAGGACGTAGAGAAGCACGCCAGTGCCGTTGTACCAGGGTGCGAGCTTGCGCGGGTCGGTGAGCAGCCTCCGCATGGCGAGCGCCTGCAGGCCGAGCGACAGGGCGACAATGCCGGCGTAAAGCGTCAGGCCCCAGGAAGCCAGCAGCGCCACGACGACGACCTGCGGTGCGGCCATCACCAGGCAGGCGACCCGCGCCGCCCGCTCGGGCCCGAGGGTGACGGGCAGCGAGGCGACGCCGGTTGCCCGGTCGCCCTCGAGCGCCTTGAAGTCGTTGAGCGTCATGATCCCGTGCGCGCCGAGGGAGTAGAGCGCCGCGACGGCGATGATCGCCCAGCTCGGGCCGGCCGCCATCATCACCGCGGCGCCCGTGAACCAGGGCAGCCCCTCGTAGCAGAGCCCGACGACGCCGGGCCCGACCCAGCCCGAGCGCTTCAGCCGCAGGGGCTCGGCGGAGTAGGCCCAGGCGCAGGCGACCGCGACGACGGTGGCGCCGAAGCCCCAGGGGCCGAGCGTCCAGCCGAGCGCCAGCGCGAGGCCGGACATGGCGAGCGCGATCCACAGGCCCCAGCGCCCGGGCATGCGGCCCGACGGGATCGGGCGGTGCGGCTCGTTGATCGCGTCGACGTGGCGGTCGCACCAGTCGTTCGCGGCCTGGCTCATGCCGCAGACCACCGGACCGGCGAGCAGCACGCCGATGGCGAGCGCCCACCAGTTGCCCGTGAGCGCCACGCCCGAGGAGACGACGCCGCACAGGAAGGCCCACATCGGCGGGAACCAGGTGATCGGCTTCAGCAGCTCGAGCACCACCGCGGGGCGGGGGAAACGCGCTGGGTGTTGGGCCAGGTTGACACTCATGTGTCAAGTAAACCAGACACTCGCGGTTTTGACCAGCGCGATTTGCGACTTCGGGCGGGGTTTCACGACGGCGTGCCGCCCTATGGGCGGCCGGCAGCGGCTGCGATAGGGTGGCGCCCGCGGGCCGGCCACCTGCCGGTCGGAGGAGAAGAATGCGACACGTCAGGAAGATGGCCCTTGCGCTGCCCGTGGCCCCGATCGCGCTCGCGGCGTTCGCGCCAGTGTCGGTGCCGGTGCCGGCGGCGGCCGAGGTCGCGGCCTGGCCGCCGCCCGACG
>SKOX01000204.1 GCA_007119835.1 Paracoccaceae bacterium | reverse complement strand
GGCGCTGGCCGGCGGCGCGCTCGTGGCGGGCTGCGCGGCCCAGTCGCCGGCGGCGCCCCCGGTGGTGAGCCGGGCGCGGGCGGACCACATCGTGGTCGGAAAGTCCTCGCGCAGCATGTACCTGATGCGCGACGGCACGGCGTTCCGGAAGTACCGTGTGGCGCTCGGCTTCGCGCCGGAAGGCCACAAGTTGCGGGGTTCCGACGGCCGCACGCCGGAGGGCCGCTACTGGATCGACCGACGCAACCCGCGCAGCGCGTTCTTCCTGTCGCTCGGGATCAGCTATCCTAACATGATGGATATCGCCCGGGCCCGGATGATGGGCGTCGATCCGGGCGGCGACATCTTCATCCATGGCGAGCCGAACAACGGCCGCTTCACGCGCGGCACCGACTGGACCGCCGGCTGCATCGCCGTCAGCAACGAGGAGATGGAGGAGATCTGGGCGACGGTGCCCACCGGGATCCAGATCACCATCCTGGCCTGAGGTTCCGATCCGGCCCGTCGGGGATCCGGGCGCAGTCCCGGATCCGTGACCGGTCGCGCAGTGCCAGGCGCTGGCCGGGGCGGCGGCTCAGCGGCCGACGAGCTGGACCCACCAGATCTTGCCGCTCGGCTCCTGGAACCAGCCGAGGCCGAGGCCGCGGGCGGCGGGGTCCAAGATGATCCTCCGCGTGTCGTCGAAGCCGAGCCAGCTCTCGAGCACCGCGAGGTCCATGTCGGCGCCCTCGGCAAGGTTCTCGCCGACGACCTCGCCCAGGTAGCCCGCGCGGAAGGCCCGCTCCCTGGGGCTCGTCAGGTCGGAACCGAAATGCCAGGCCCGGCGCTGAACCGCCATGTCGCGGGCATGGGTGGCGGCGGCGGCGTTGAGCTGGGCCGACATCTGCACCGGCTGGAGCCCGCGCTGCACCCGCACCGCGTTCACCGATTCGAGGTGCCGGAGCCGGATCGGCGACGCATCGGCCTCGGTCAGCCGGGGAACCGTGCCCTCCGGCTGGGTCTGCCGCGGCGCACAGCCCGCGAGCAGAGAAAGGCCGAGAACGACGGCGACGATCGCGCGAAGCATGGACTATCCCTCTTCAAGTTGCTCCTCCTCTAGCAGAAGTCACGCCGGCTCAAAGCCCTCCGGCCACACCTTGCCAATAAGTTGACCGAAGTGTGAGTTGCCGGACACACGGCTGGCGATCTATCCCTATGTAACCCCGCACATCGATAAACGAGGGCAGAGGCATGGGACAGAATTCCGACCGCATCGACCGCCGCCGCTTCTGCGGCATCGCCGTCGCGGCCGCGGGTATGTTGAGCAGCACGCCGGCATTCGCCCGCGGCATCGAGGAGCGCGACCCGCTGCGCGACTTCGTTCCCGACTCCGAGGACCGGCCGCGTCTGCGCCGGCGCATCTCCGGCCTCGATACCCGGCAGTGGCAGGACTACTTCTCGGACCTGTCGATGGACGCGATTCTCTGCGACATGAACGACCGGGTCCTGCACTACTGGGGCGCCGACGGCTTCTACCGCATCTATCCGACCTCGGTGCCGATGACCGGCGACCTCACACGCCGCGGCCGCACCACGATCACCCTGAAGCGGCCCGACCCGGAGTGGCGGCCCACCGAGAACATGCTCGCCCGCAATCCCGACCTGCCCCGCTACGTCGGGCCGGGACCGGACAATCCGCTCGGCGTGCGCGCGCTCAATCTCGGCTTCCCCGGCGCCTATCGCATCCACGGGACGAACGACATCCGCAAGATCGGACGGCAATCCTCCAATGGATGCATCGGGTTGTTCAACGAGCACATCATCGAGGTCTACGACCGCGCCCAGGTCGGGACCCAGGTGTTGCTGATTTGACAACATGCCGCTTTTGAAGCAGGGTCGCCGTATCCGCGATTGAATCCTTCCGGCTTAGCTGCTTAGTTTCGTGGTATTAGCTCTGTCCGCTGGCAGGTCCGGGCGAGCTATCGGTTTCGCAGACCCGCACTAGGAGGATAAAAATGAAGCTTATCGCTAGCACGGCCGCGGCTCTCCTGCTTGCCGGCCAGGCATACGCCGGCGCCCTCATCTTCGAACCGCCGGTCGAGGAGGAGATCATCGTGGCCGAGCCGGCTCCGGTTGCCGGTCCGAACCTCGCGTGGCTCATCCCCGTGATCGGCCTCGCCGCCATCGCCTACGCGATCGCGTCGGACGACAGCTGATCCGAGAGACACCTCTGGGCGCGCAACCGCGCGCCCGCGCCTCCTGCCGAGCGTCGTAACGAGTTCGGGTATGCAGAAGGGCAGCGCTTCCGGCGCTGCCTTTTTTTGTTGCGGCGCCTCAGCGGGCCGCGTCGCTGAAGCCCATCTGCCAGAAGGCGGCCTCGAGCCGGCAGGCCGTCCCGAAGCGGCGCGCGAGGTCCGGCCAGCGCGGCGACTGGCGGATGTCGCCGCCGATCCGCCGCGCCGCCACCGTCTCGAGCAGGGTCGCCACCTCGCGGCAGACGCCCTGGTAGTCGTCCCCGGCATAGGTCGCGATCCATGGCGCGTAGGGCGTGCCCGGGTGCGCCTCGACCCCCAGGCGCCGACCGATCTCGCCGTAGCCGAAGACACAGGGCGCGAGCGCGGCCAGCAGGTCGAGCCCGTCGCCGGCGAGCCCGGCGTCGATGACGAAGCGCGTGTAGGCGAGCGTCGCCGGCGCCTCCTCGGTCGCGGCAAGCGCCTCGGCGTCGATACCCTCTCCGGCGCAGGTTTCGATGTGCAGCCGCATTTCCGTGTCGATCAGCGCATGCACGGTCGCGGCCGCGGCGCGCATCTCGTCGATCCGCTCCGCCTTCGCTGCAAAGAGCGCCCAGGCCCGCGCAAAGTGGATCAGAAAGAGATAGTCCTGCCGCAGGTAGCGCAGATACGCCTCCCGCGGCAGGCTGCCGTCGCCGAGCCCTGCGACGAAATCGTGCCGGGTGTAGGCCTGCCACTCCCGCCCGCTCGCCGCCCTCAGCGCGCCGAAGGCCGGCGAGCCGTAGTCCGTCGCCTGCTCCGTCATGGTGTCCATCGTGTAACAGCCCTCCTCGCAGTGCCGGAGGCGCCGGTGCCGGACCGCGCGAAGCGGCTGGCGCGACTTCCTCCGCCGGCATGATCCGGATCAGGTTCGAGGGTGCATCTCAGCCCGCCGTGACGGCGGGCGCCCCTGTCGCTCGCCGCGGATCCTAGCCGCGGACGACCGGCTCGCGCAAGCCGGGCCGGTCCTCCGGTTCAGCGCCGCGGGACGATCACCTCGAAGTCGACGAGGCCCTGCTGCGGCCCGGTCCACTGGATCGACCGCCAGACGAAGCCGCTGCCGAGGTCGGCGAAGTGGAGATTCTGGAATTCGCCGGCCGGGCCGCGGCAGGTCTCGGTGACCTCCACGCCCTGGTGCTCGACGGTGAGGATCGCGATGGTCCGCACCTCGCCGTAGCTGAAGGTGCAGCTATAGCGCTCGATGCGCCCGCGGGGCGCATGCGCCGGGAGTTCGTACGTCCGCTCCACCCGCGCCGGCCACTGCCCCGGCGGGACCGGGCGGGCGAGCGGGTCGTCGGGCGAGGAGGTCGCGCGCAGGAGGTCGGTGCCCAGGCCGCGGGTGGAGACGACCTGGCTGCCGCGCAGGCCGACGCTTTCGCGCAGCTGGGTGACGTAGGTCGTGACGTCGGCGTTCTGCGCCGCGCCGTAGAACAGCGAGCCGCGGCCGCCCTCGACGAGCCGCAGACGGATCGTGGCGACGCCCAAGGCCTCGATGTCCTGACGCGTGAGCACCGCGGGCGGCGTCGCCGGCGCGTCCGGCGCCGGGCGGACCCGCGCGATGAGCTGGTCGGCCCCGGCGCGCGCGATCGGGTTGAAGCCCTCCTGCGTGCAGCCGGCGAGCACCAGAACCAGAGCGGCGAGCATCGCCGCCCGCTTACACCACGTCGTCATTGCCAGAACGCTCCCCAGTTGCGCCTGAGCGCGGGCCGGTCGAGATCGCGGACGACCGGATAGAGCCGGTTCTCGACGTCGAGCCGCGCGCCGCCGTCGCGGTTGATCGAGCGAATGGTCAGCTCGTTCCGGGCCAGCGTCTCGAAGGGCGTCGCCCAGCGGAACGGGATCTCGAGCGTGACGCCCTTGTCGAAGGAGCCCTCGCCGAAATCCTCGGCCGGCACGTCGGTCAGGGTGGCGAAGGCGCCGAGCGCCCAGCCGTTCGGGAAGCGCCGCGTCACCCGCAGGGTCGAGCCCCAGTCGCCGGCGAGATAGCGGCCGGCATCGACCTGGAGCTCGAAGCCCTCGAACCCGGTGTCCCAGTAGAGCGAGGCATGCCCCGTCGCGACCCGGTAGTCGTATTGCCCGAAGCCGAGCCCGTCGTTGTCGCGCTGCGCCACGTAGTTCAGCTCGAGCCCGAGCCCCCAGCTCTGCTCGGAAGGCTTCCAGAGGACCTCGCCCGAAACGCCGGCGAACATCCGCTCGAGGTAGCCTGCCGAGGCGCGCACGTAGGTGTCGGGCCGGACCTTGGTGACGTAGTCTCCGGTGAGCCGCGTCAGGTTGGGAGAGCTTCCGGCGAAGTAGCGCGCCGATTCGCTGCGCACCGGCTGCAGTTCGGTGTCCGCCGGGCCGGGGTCGTCGGTGCGGCCGAGCGCGGGCTGGCTGACGCCCGCGGTGAAGGAGAGCTGCGGCGTCAGCCGGTAGCTCGCGCGCCCGTCGATGTTGAGGCCGAAGCGGATCGGATCCTCCGGCGTGAGATAGGTGAGATAGAGCGCCGGAAAGATCGCCCACTCGAATGCCGGAAAGAGATCGGGCCGCTGCCACACCGCAAATTGCTCGGGCACCCGCGGATCCGCGCTGACGATCCGGGCCTGCTCCCACATGCGCTGGCCGGCATCGGGCCGCTGGATCAGCGATTCATAGGTCGAGCGGTCGATCTCGACCGTGGTCACGGGAAGCCCGTTGCGCACCACGGTCACGCGGAAGGTCTCGACCGACGCCGGAAGCCCGGTCTGCAGCACGCGGACCGTGCGGCCGATCGCCCGAGGGTCCTGCGCGATCCTGCGGTTGACGATGAGCACCTCGACAGTGCGCGGGCTCACCCGCATCTCCTGGAGCCGCACGCCCTCCGCGTCGAGTGCCGCGGCAAGCGCCTGGCCGAGCTGCTCCCGCGCGGCCTCGTTCGCGGCCCAGGCCGGCCCCCGCGGAGCGTCGGCCGCCCGCGCGGTGACCGGAAGCGGGCCCGGGGCGAGGTCCTGGGGCTGCAGCGGCCGGTTCGGGTTGGCGGTGATCGCGAGGTTCACGCCGGCTTCGGAGCCGTACATCCAGTAGCCGCCGAGGGTGATGCCGCGGGTGACCCGGTACTCGGCGCCGAAGTTCAGCCGGCTCTTGCGCTCGAAGGGCGAGTCCGGCGAGCGCTGCTCCCGCTCGTAGGCGTCGGGCGAATACTCCGCCTTGACAGTCAGGCCGTCGACCGGGGTGCGCCACTCAATGCCGCCGAAGGGCGCGACCGTCTCCCCTTGGAAGTAGGATTCCCAGGCGAAGTCACCGCCCTCGCCGATGTCCACGTCGCGGTCGCAGGCGCCGTTGCCGAAGATGTCGCAGATCGGGTTCGAGAAGCCGCCGAGCGTGCCGAGCCGGCCCCAGCCGATGCCGCCGGTGACCGTGACCGAAGGCACGACGCGCTTCGAGGCGACGATGTACTCGCCGGAATAGACCCCGGTGCCGAGGAAGTCCCGTAGGCCGATCGTCACGCTCGGGATCCACGGCCCCTCTTCGCGCACGAGCTGGAAGGCAACGTCGAAGCTGCGGTCGTAGAGGTCGACGCCCTCGCGCCATTCCTCGATCGTCGAGTAGCGCAGCGTGCCGGTGATCCGCGGCAGGATCTGGAAGGTGAGGCTCCGCCGCTGCTGTCCGCCGAAGTAGGAGTAGGTGAACGTCACCTCGCCGTCGGGCTTCATCTCAGCGCTCGGCATGTCGATCAGGCCGGGGGTGCCGAACAGGTTGACGCTCGGCGGCGGGTCGAGCGCGTCCTGGGCCGTCGCCGTGGCGCCGAGCGCGAGCGCCGACACCGTGCCCGTCATGATCGCAAGGGCCCGGGCGCCCGCACGGGTTCTGCTCATTCGTCCCACCTCAGATCCGGCCTTCGGCTCCATCCGGGCCGGTTGCTGGTTTCTTAACCTGTTTCTGCCCGGTTTCGCCAGCAAAGAGAGAGCCGTCGCGGCGGCTTTTTGCTTGGGTCTCAGCGCTCGGCGGCGAGGATCGCGGCAAGCCCGCTGCGATAGTTCGGGTAGGTGAGCCGCACGCCGAGCTCCTGCTTGATCCGGCGGTTGGAGACGCGCTTGTTTTCGGCATAAAAGCTGCGCGCCATCGGCGAAAGGTCGGCGGATTCGTAGGGAATGCGCGCGGGTTCGGGCAGGTCGAGGAGCCGGGCTGCGTGGGCGATGACGTCCTGCGGCGGCGCCGGCTCGTCGTCGGCGACGTTGTAGATCCGTCCCGGGTCGGGCTTGGCGATCGAGGCGGCGAGCACCTGCGCGATGTCGGCGACGTGGATGCGGCTGAAGACCTGGCCCGCCTTGACGATGGCCTGCGCCCGGCCCGCCCGCACCCGGTCGATGGCGGAGCGGCCGGGGCCGTAGATGCCGGCGAGCCGGAAGACGTGCACGGGGAGCGCGGCCTCCTCGGCGAGGCGCAGCCAGCCGGCTTCGGCCGCCGCACGCCACTGGCTGCGCTGGTTGACCGGGAGCAGCGCGGCGTTCTCGTCGACCCAGTCGCCGCCGCGGTCGCCGTAGACGCCGGTGGTCGAGAGGTAGCCCACCCAGACCAGCCGCTCCGCCCGCCGGAGCGCCTCACCGTGGCGCGCGACCACGGGGCAGCCGGCCGCGTCGGGCGGCGCCGAGATCAGGAGGTGCGTCGCCGCCCCGATCGCCTCCTCGACCGCGGCGCGGTTCTCCCACAGGACCGGCGCCACGGCTTCGGCGCGCAGCCGCTGGCCCTTCTCGGCGTCGCGCACGCTGCCGACGACCCGCCAGCCCGGCTGGAGCCTTGCCGCCAGCGCGCGGGCCGAGTAGCCATGGCCGAGCGTGAGAAGACAGGGATCGGGGACGTCGTCGGGCATGACATCGCTGCTTACGGCATTGACGCGCGGGCGGCGAGCCCTTTTGGCCGCGGCGGCGACGCTGGCCATCACGGGCGTGCCGGCCGATGCCGTCGAGATCCGCAGTGCCGACGCCTGCGGCCCGGCGGTCGCGGCCGATGCCGAGGCGGCGCGCGAGGCGGCGGCG
>SKOX01000013.1 GCA_007119835.1 Paracoccaceae bacterium | reverse complement strand
GGGCCCTCGACGCTGTGAGGCCACGGGCCGGCGGCAAGCACCTGCCTCGGCTTCGACGAGCGCAGTTGCGGCGCGAAGTCCCCGCCTGTAAGCCTCCGCAGCGCAAGCGGCCCCGCAGCGTCGCGGGACGCGGCCGGCACGAGCGGACGGGCCACAGACCCGGACCGCGGCGGCCGACCATCGGGGGAGGACGAAAGCCCATGACCAGTTTCAACCGCCTCGCCTCGGGCGCGGCGATCGCCCTCGCGAGCTTCGCCGCCGGCGGCGCGGCGGCGCAGGAGCACAGCTTCACGTTCCACCACTTCCTGTCGGAGCTCGCGCCGTCCCACACGACCATGCTCGTGCCGTGGGCGGAGCGGGTGATGGAGAACGCGGACGGCCGCGTCGCCATAGAGATCTACCCCAGCATGTCCCTCGGCGGCCGCCCGCCCGAGCTGATCGCTCAGGCGCGCGACGGCATCGCCGACATCGTCTGGACGGTGAACGGTTACACCCCCGGCCTCTTCCCGCGCTCGGAGGTCTTCGAGCTGCCGACGATCTTCGTCAACGATCCGACGGCGGTGAACCTCGCCATGCGCGACATGTTCGACGAGCATCTGGCCGAGGAGAACCCGGGCGTTAAGGTGCTCTTCATGCACGTCCACACCGGCAACGCGCTCCACACCATCGACCGCGAAGTGCGCTCGCCCGCCGACACGCAAGGCATGACGATCCGCACGCCCTCGCGCACCGGCGCCTGGGTGATCGAGGCGCTGGGCGCCGATCCCGTCGCGATGCCGGTGCCGGAACTGCCGCAGGCGATGGCGCGCGGCGTGGTCGAGGCCGCCCTCATCCCATGGGAGGTGGCAGCGCCCCTGCGACTCCAGGAACAGACGCGCTACCAGATCGAGGGCCACGACAAGACCCGCCTCGGCACCACCGTCTTCCAGGTGTCGATGAACCGCGACCGGTGGGATGCGCTGCCCGAGGACATCCAGCAGGCCTTCCTCGATGCCTCGGACGAGGACTGGCTCCGCGAGGTCGGCCAGATCTGGCGCGACAACGACGACGCGGGCATCGAGCTCATCACCGCCGCGGGCAACACCCATGTCGTGCTGAGCGAGGAGGAGACGCAGGCCTTCCTCGACACGCTCGCCCCGGTCGTCGACCGCTGGGTCGAGGACGTCTCGGCCCAGGGCATCGACGGCGCCGCCCTCGTCGAGGCCGCGCGTGCGGCAATCGACGCCCACTCGAGCGGCCAATGACGTGACCGGGCCGGCGGGCGATCTTCCGGAGCGGCCCGCCGTACCGGCGCGGCGGGGCATCCCGCGCCTCGTCGAGCGCGCGGCGACGGCCTGGGCGCTCGCCGGCGGCGTTCTCCTGCTCGCGGTCGTCGCCGTCAACACATGGTCCGTCTTCTCCCGTGCGCTCGGGGGACGGCCGTTCGCCGGGGCCTTCGAGCTGACCGAGGTCGGCGTCGCGGTCGCCGTCTTCGCCTTCCTGCCCTATTGCCAGCTGGTGGGCGCCAACGTGACCGCGGACATCTTCACCGCCGGGGCCTCGCGGCGGACCCTCGCCGCCTTCGCGCTCCTCGCCTCGCTCGTGGCGCTCGGCTTCGCCGTCCTGCTGGCGCAGCGGATGTATCTCGGCCTGCTCGACCAGCGCGCCTTCGGCTACGCGACGACGATCCTGCAGGTCCGCATCTGGTGGGCCTTCGTGCCGATCGTCGGATCGCTCGTCCTGCTCGCGCTCGCCGCCGCCGTGACCCTCGCCGAATCCGCCCGCGTCACGGCCCGCGGCTGATGGGCGACGCCCTGACGACCGGCCTGATCGGCCTCGCCGTGCTCTTCGGGCTGATCGTCATCCGGATGCCCATCGCCTACGCGATGATCCTCGTCGGCGGCGGCGGCATCGTGATCCTGAGCGGGCCCACAATCTTTCTCAACCAGCTCAAGACCCTCGCCTTCGGCCAGTTCTCGATCTACGATCTCTCGGTCGTGCCGATGTTCATCCTGATGGGCGCCCTCGCCACCCGCGCCGGCCTCTCCCAGGACCTCTTCCGCGCCGCCCGCGCCTACCTGGGCTGGCTGCGTGGCGGCGTGGCGATGTCGGCCATCGCCGCCTGCGCCGGCTTCGGCGCGGTCTGCGGCTCGTCGCTCGCCACCGCCTCCACCATGGGCCGCGTGGCGCTCCCCGAGCTCGAGCGCAACCGCTATTCCGGCGCGCTCGCCACCGGCACGCTCGCTGCGGGCGGCGTGCTCGGCATCCTGATCCCGCCCTCCGTGGTGCTCGTGATCTACGCGATCATCGTCGAGGCGAACGTCGTCACGATGTTCGCGGCGGCGCTCATCCCCGGCCTGATCGCCGTCCTGTTCTTCATCCTGACCGTCGCGCTCTACGTCTGGATCCGTCCCGACGCCGGCCCCCGCGGCACGCCGGCCGACCGTGCCGAGTTCCGCGCAGCCACCCTCGGCGTCATTCCCGTCGCGGTGATCTTCGGCCTGGTGATCGGCGGCATCTACGCAGGCTTCTTCACGCCCACCCCGGCCGCCGCAATCGGCGTCGCCCTCGTCGGGCTCTACGGCACGGCGCGCCGGCTGATCACGTTCGCCGGCCTGCGCGCTTCGCTGCTCGAGACCGCCTCGACCACCGGCATGATCTACCTCATCCTGTTCGGCGCCGAGCTTCTCAAGATCTTCATGTCGCGCGGCGGCGTGCCCCAGGCCACGGCCGCCTGGCTCGCCGACTCGGGCCTCGCGCCGATGACCATCCTGATCCTGCTTCTCGTCGCGCTGATCCTGCTGGGATGCCTCATGGACTCGCTCTCCATGATCCTGCTGGCCATCCCGTTCTTCTGGCCGGTGCTGGTCGAGCTCAACGGTGGCATGTTCGTCACCGCCGACCAGGCGGGATTCGGCATGACTACGGAGGAGCTCAAGATCTGGTTCGGTATCCTCGCGCTGATCGTGGTCGAGCTCGGTCTGATCACGCCGCCGGTCGGCATGAACGTCTACATCATCTCCTCGCTCGCCCGGAACACGCCGATGTCGGCCACCTTCCTCGGCACCATGCCCTTCTTCTGCGCCGAGCTCGTCCGGGTCGCCCTGCTCCTCGCCGCACCGGGCCTGGTCTTCTGGCTGCCCCGGCTCCTGGCCGGCTGACCCTTTCCACCTGCCGCCGGCGCGCCACCTGTCGGCCACCACTCCTACGAGACGCGCCCCGTGCTGGACCCGATCCTCAAGCCCCGCCTCGACCCCTTCCTCGACCGCGCCGGGCGCCGGCTGGCCGCCGCAGGCTTCTCCGCCAATGCGGTCACGCTCGCGGGCCTCGTCCTGGGCCTCGCCGCCGCGGGCCTCGTCGCGTCCGGCGTGTTCGTCCTCGCCCTCGTCCTCCTCGGGCTCAGCCGCCTCGCCGACGGCCTCGACGGCGCCGTGGCCCGGGCCGTCGGCCCCTCGCCCTTCGGCGGCTACGCCGACATCTGCGCCGACTTCGCCTTCTACGCCGCGATCCCGCTCGCCTTCGTCGCCCTCGACCCGGCCGCGAACGGCCTTGCCGGCGCCCTCCTTCTCGCGTCCTTCTACATCAACGGCGCCTCCTTCCTGGGCTTCGCCATCCTGGCCGAGAAGCACGACCTGCCGGCAGACCCCCGGCGCCTCAAGGGCTTCCACCATTCCGCGGGCCTTCTCGAGGGCAGCGAGACCATCGCCTTCTTCGTGGCCCTCTGCCTCTTCCCGGCGAGCTTCCCCTGGCTCGCCACTGTCTTCGCCCTGCTCTGCGTCGCCACGGCCCTGGGAAGAATGGCCTTCGCATACCGGCTGTTCTCGAACCGTGTTCCGCTCAACCGCAGCTAGCCGCGAGACCACGGTCTTTTCTTCCGCTCCGGGACAGGGCCTCGTTGCCGGCATCCGGACTTGCTGCTACCTGCCGCCATCCGCATGCCACAGCCCAATCGGGATCCCGCCCATGATGCCATCGAACCTCGCGCCCGTCCCCGAGCTCTTCGTCTCCGCCGACAGCGCCACCAAGCTCCGGCGCGAGGCGGGCGAGCTCGCCTCCTGGGACCTCACCCCACGCCAGGTCTGCGACCTCGAACTGCTGATGAACGGCGGCTTCCAGCCACTGAAGGGCTTCATGGGCCGCGCCGACTACGACGCGGTGCTCGCCGAGATGCGCCTTTCCGACGGAACGCTCTGGCCGATGCCGATCACGCTCGACGTGAGCGAGGCCTTCGCGGCCTCCGTCGAGCCCGGCCAGGACATCGCGCTCCGCGACCCGGAGGGCGTCGTCCTCGCCATCCTGTCGGTCACCGACCGCTGGACGCCCGACAGGGCCGCCGAGGCCGAGGCCGTCTTCGGCACCGGCGACGCCGCCCATCCCGGCGTCGCCTACCTCGCGCGCAAGGCCGGGCCCGTCTGCATCGGCGGCCCGATCACCGGCATCCAGCCGCCCGTGCACTACGACTTCCGGGCCCGCCGCGACACGCCCAACGAGCTCCGCGCCTTTTTCCGCAAGCTCGGCTGGCGCCGGATCGTCGCCTTCCAGACCCGCAACCCGCTGCACCGCGCCCACCAGGAGCTGACCTTCCGCGCCGCCCGCGAGGCCGAGGCGAACCTGCTGATCCACCCGGTCGTCGGCATGACCCGGCCCGGCGACATCGACCACTTCACCCGCGTACGATGCTACGAGGCCGTCCTCGACCAGTACCCGCACCAGACCACCCACCTGTCGCTCCTGAACCTCGCCATGCGCATGGGCGGCCCGCGCGAGGCGGTCTGGCACGGGATCATCCGCCGCAACCACGGCTGCACCCACATGATCGTCGGCCGCGACCATGCCGGCCCGGGCAAGAACAGCCAGGGCCAGGACTTCTACGGCCCCTACGATGCCCAGACGCTCTTCGAGAAGCACGAGGCGGAAATCGGCGTCGAGATGGTCGACTTCAAGCAGATGGTCTACGTGCAGGAAAAGGCGCAGTATTTCCCGCGTGACGAGGTTGCCGAGGGCGAGACGATCCTCGACATCTCCGGCACCGAGCTGCGCCGCCGCCTGCAGGAGGGGCTGGAGATCCCCGAGTGGTTCTCCTTCCCGGCCGTGGTGAACGAGCTGCGCCGCACCAAGCCGCCCCGGGCCGCCCAGGGCTTCACCGTCTTCTTCACCGGCCTCTCGGGCTCGGGCAAGTCGACGGTCGCCAACGCCCTGATGGTCAAGCTGATGGAGATGGGCGGCCGCCCGGTCACGCTCCTCGACGGCGACGTGGTGCGCAAGCACCTCTCCTCCGAACTCGGCTTCTCCAAGGAGCACCGCGACATCAACATCCGCCGCATCGGCTACGTCGCGTCCGAGATCACCAAGAACGGCGGCATCGCGATCTGCGCGCCGATCGCGCCCTATGCGGCCACCCGTGCCGGGGTTCGCGAGATGATCGAGGAATACGGCGCCTTCGTCGAGGTGCATGTCGCAACCTCGCTCGATGAGTGCGAGCGGCGCGACCGCAAGGGCCTCTACCGCCTCGCGCGCGAGGGCAAGATCAAGGAGTTCACCGGCATCTCCGACCCTTACGAGGCGCCCGAGACGCCCGAGCTGCGCCTCGAAACCGAGGGCTTCGACGTCGATTACTGCGCGCAGCAGGTGCTTCTGAAGCTGGAGAACATGGGCCTCGTCCGCGCCCCCGCCCGCGCGGCCTGATACTGAGAGGGGGCCGGAGGCGTGGCCGCTTCCCCGGCAACGGCGTCGGCGCCTTACGGCCCCTCCCCCGCGCCCCGAGCGTGGCGCCCGTGCCCCTCAGACGGCAAAAGTGACCGGGCCGCCCCCGGCTCGGCTTGCTCCCGCCGATGAAACCGCTAGCCTGACCAGCAAAACGAGGCAGGCACTTCAATGAGAACGGGTCGTCCCGCGCACCGCGCAGCCTTAGGCGCCCTTCTGGTCGCCGGCGGGCTCGCCGTGGCCGGTCCGGCACTCGGGCTCACGATCTTCGGCATCCGGCTCTGGGGCGATCCCCCGCCCGAGGAGTTCGAGGTCATCGACCCCGTTCCCTACACCGTCACGGTCGCGATCGCGACCGAGCGCGAGGGGCTTGCCGAGGCGCTCCGTGCCGCCTCCTCGCTCTGGGCCGATCGCGAGACGCCCGCCTCCGGGCGGGCCGGGCTGATCGCCAAGGCCCGCGGCGACTACCGACGCATCCTCGCGGCCGCCTACAACGCCGGCCACTACGGGGCGCAGATCAGCATCCGCATCGACGGGCAGGAGGCCGCCGACATCACCCTCGCCGCACCGCTGCCGCCGGAGGTGCCGGTCGAGATCCTCATCGATCCCGGACCCCGGTTCCGCTTCGGCAGGGCGGAGATCGTCAACGAGCCGCCTTGGGTCGACCGCCGTGGCCGCCCGGTCGAGGAGGACCCGGAAGCAGTCGGCTTCTCGGTCGGCGCGACCGCCCGCGCCGCAGCGGTGGGCGCGGCCTCCGAGCTCTCCATCGCGCAATGGCGCGCCCTCAGCCACGCCAAGGCCCGCGAGGTCGACCGCGAGATCATCGCCGACCATGCGACCAACCTGCTCGAGGCCCGCCTCGTGCTCGAGCCGGGCCCGCCCGCGCGCTACGGCCCGACCGCGGTTTCCGGCACGCGCCGGGTCGACCCCGAGTTCATCGCCTACATGGCCGACCTCGAGGCGGGCGACCGGTTCGATCCCGTGGAGATCGAAGCCGCCCAGGCTCGCCTCGTCCGCCTCGGCACCTTCCGGCTGGTCCAGATCGTCGAGGGCGACGAGATCGGTCCCGACGGCCGCCTGCCGATGGGCGTGCGCGTCGAGGAGCGTCTGCCGCGCTCCTTCGGCTTCGGCGCGACCTACGGCACGCTCGACGGCCTCGGCCTCGAGGGCTTCTGGCTTCACCGCAACCTTCGCGGCCGCGCCGAGCAGCTCCGCGTCGACGCGACCATCGCGCGCATCGGCACGGAGACGGTGCCCGAGGACCTCACCTACCAGCTCGGCGTCACCTACGTTCAGCCGGGCGTGCTCAACCCGGACACCAACTTCGTCACGTCGCTCGTCGGCCGCCAGCAGGACCTCGAGACCTACCGCGAGACCGCTGTCACCTTCCGCTTCGGCCTCACCCGGGACTTCGGGCCGCGGCTGACCGGCGACCTCACCTTCGAGATCGAGCGTTCGCGCGTCGAGGACGCCTTCGGCACGCGGCGCTTCCTCACCTTCGGGCCGATCGCCCGCGCCCAGTACGACCGCCGCGACGATCCCCTCGACGCCACCACAGGCTACTTCGTGCT
>SKOX01000271.1 GCA_007119835.1 Paracoccaceae bacterium | reverse complement strand
GGCGGCCGAGGAGGGCGACGAGCAGGCCTGCCAGCAGTATCTCCAGCAGGCCGAGGCCGAGATGGGCCCAGAAGCCTGGGAGGAGGAGCAGGCCCGGTTCCAGCAGCAGCAGCAGGAGCAGGAAGCGGCCGCCGCGCAGGTCGAGGCCGAGATCGCGGTGACCCAGCCGCCGCCGGAGGTCGCCGTCGAGCAGGACGCGCCCGAGGTGGCGATCCAGCAGCCGCCGCCGGAGGTCGCGGTGCAGCAGGCGCAGCCGCGCGTGACGGTGCGCCAGGCCCAGCCCGAGATCATCGTGCGCATGCCCGACCCCGAAGTGATCGTGAACATGCCGGAGCCGGAGATCCACGTCGAGATGCCGGAGCCGCAGGTTCAGGTGACCCAGCAGCAGCCGCAGGTCGACGTCCAGCAGGATGAGCCCGAGGTGGCCGTGCGCCAGCCTGAACCGCAGATCGACGTCCAGACGGACGAGGTGGCGCAGCAGCCGCAGCAGCCGGCTGACGTTCAGGTCGCGCAGGACCAGCCGCAGGTCCGCCTGCAGGAGGAGGAGCAGGCGCAGGTCCAGGTCGAACAGGCGCAGCCGCAGGTGACTTACGAGGCCGAGGAGCCGGTGGTGCGGATCGAGCGCGCTGGCGACGAGCCGCGGGAAGACCAGGTAGCCGAGGAGCCGCGCGAGGACGACGTGGCCGAGGAGCCGCGCCAGGACGAGCCGCGGGTCGCGGAGGATCCGGCCGCCGCGCCCGAGGACGAGCCGCGGGTCGCGGAGGACGGCGAGCAGTGGCGCGCCGAGCGTGAGCCGATGGCCCGTCCGCAGGCCGAGCGCGAAGACATGCCCGAGGCGACGGCCCAGGAGATGTCGATCGACAACCTGGTCGGAGCCAATGTCTACGGCGCCGAGGGCGACAACATCGGCTCGGTCAGCGACGCGGTGATGGGTCGGGAAGGCCAGATCGAGTACGTCGTGGTCGACGTCGGCGGGTTCCTCGGCCTCGGCACCCACTCGGTGGCGCTCGGAATGGACGAGCTGCAGGTCCTGCGCGAGGACGAGGACACCCTCCAGGTCCACGTCCAGGCGACGCAGGAGCAGCTCGAGAACATGCCCGAGTACCAGCGGAACTGAGGCGTCCCGCCGCGGACGTGCAAGGCAGGGCCGGGCTCACGCCCGGCCCTTTCCGCGTCTGGAGCCCGGCAGGCATTGTATGCGACAGTATACTCATTCTGCGTGTTCCCCTTGCGAGGCGGAATCGGATGCGTCATACACGCTTCGGAAGTCGCCTCAGCCACGAAGTCCGGGGGAGCCCAACGATGCCCATTCAGGTCGGAACAGACAGCGCCAAGACCCGCCGCAGCCTATCGGTAGACGGCCGGGAATACGCCTATTACTCGATTTCGGCGGCCGAAGGCGCAGGGCTCGGCGATTTCAGCCGCTTGCCGGCCGCTCTTAAGGTTTTGCTCGAGAACATGCTGCGTTTTGAGGACGGCAAGACCGTCACGCAGGACGACATCCGGGCCTTTTCCGAGTGGGCTGAAAAGGGCGGGCGCAACCCGCGGGAGATTGCCTACCGGCCGGCGCGGGTGCTGATGCAGGACTTCACCGGCGTGCCCGCGGTGGTCGATCTCGCGGCGATGCGCGACGCGATGGTCGAGCTCGGCGGCAACCCGCAGAAGATCAACCCGCTGAACCCGTGCGACCTCGTCATCGACCACTCCGTGATGGTCGACGAGTTCGGCAACGCCCGCGCCTTCCAGCTCAACGTCGAGCGGGAATACGAACGCAATGGCGAGCGCTACGAGTTCCTGAAGTGGGGTCAGGGGGCGTTCGACAATTTCCGCGTCGTGCCGCCGGGCACGGGCATCTGCCACCAGGTCAACCTCGAATATCTCAGCCAGACGGTCTGGGCCGACAAGGACCAGGACGGGGCGGAGGTCGCCTATCCCGACACCCTGGTCGGGACCGACAGCCACACGACAATGGTCAACGGCCTCGCGGTGCTCGGCTGGGGCGTCGGCGGCATCGAGGCGGAGGCGGCGATGCTCGGCCAGCCGATCTCGATGCTGATCCCCGAGGTCGTGGGCTTCAAGCTGACGGGCGCGCTCAAGG
The DNA here is from genome assembly GCA_007119835.1 of Paracoccaceae bacterium. GTDB lineage: Bacteria > Pseudomonadota > Alphaproteobacteria > Rhodobacterales > Rhodobacteraceae > Amaricoccus. Next base: position 5,168 of record SKOX01000271.1, on the reverse strand, counting down.
AGGGCGTGACGGCGACCGACCTCGTGCTTACCGTCACGCAGATGCTGCGGGCCAAGGGCGTGGTCGGCAAGTTCGTCGAGTTCTACGGCGAGGGCCTCGACCATCTGCCGCTCGCGGACCGGGCGACGATCGGCAACATGGCGCCGGAATACGGCGCGACCTGCGGCTTCTTCCCGATCGACGACGAGACGCTCGCCTACCTGCGGATGTCCGGGCGCGACGAGGCGCGCATCGCGCTCGTCGAGGCCTACGCCAAGGAGAACGGTTTCTGGCGGGGGGCGAACTACGCGCCGGTCTACACCGACACGATGGAACTCGACATGAGCAGCGTCGAGCCGTCGCTCGCCGGGCCGAAGCGGCCGCAGGACCGGGTGGCGCTCTCCGACGCGGCGACGGCCTTCCGCGAGGTGGTCAAGGGCTACCGGCCGGCCGTTTCCGAGCAGCGCAAGGCCGACTGGTATTCCGAGGGCGGCGCGCTGGCGCCCGAAGTCATCCCGGGCGACCAGGGGCACCATGTCGCCCAGGAGGTCGAGGGCGAGGGCTTCCGGCTGCACGACGGCTCGGTGGTGATCGCGGCGATCACGTCCTGCACGAACACCTCCAACCCCTACGTGATGATCGCCGCGGGTCTGGTGGCGCGCAAGGCGCGCGCGCTCGGGCTGACGCGCAAGCCCTGGGTCAAGACCTCGCTCGCGCCGGGCAGCCAGGTGGTGACCGACTATCTCGACGCCGCGGGCCTGACGGAGGATCTCGACGCGCTGGGATTCAACCTCGTCGGCTACGGCTGCACCACCTGCATCGGCAACTCTGGGCCGCTGCCGGAGAACGTTTCGAAGGCGATCCACGACGGCGACATGATCGCAGTGAGCGTTCTCTCCGGCAACCGCAACTTCGAAGGTCGGGTAAACCCGGACACCCGGGCGAACTACCTCGCCTCGCCGCCGCTCGTCGTCGCCTACGCGATCGCGGGCGACATGAACATCGACATCGTCAGCGACCCGATCGGCACATCGAAGGACGGAAGCCCGGTCTTCCTGAAGGACGTCTGGCCGACCACGGCGGAGATCAAGGAGACGGTGCAGCGGACCGTGACGCGGGAGAGCTTCCGCAAGCGCTATGCCGACGTCTTCAAGGGCGACGAGCACTGGCAGAACGTCAAGGTCGAGCAGGCGGAGACCTACTCGTGGCCGCCGACCTCGACCTACGTGCAGAACCCGCCCTACTTCCAGGGCATGTCGAAAGAGAAGGGCACGATCTCGGACGTGCGGGACGCGCGCATCCTCGCCATCCTCGCGGATTCGGTGACGACCGACCACATCTCGCCCGCGGGCTCGTTCAAGCCGTCGACGCCGGCCGGCCAGTACCTGATCGAGCGCCAGGTCCAGCCGCGCGACTTCAACTCCTACGGCTCGCGGCGCGGCAACCACGAGATCATGATGCGCGGCACCTTCGCCAACATCCGCATCCGCAACGAGATGCTCGACGGCGTCGAGGGCGGCTTCACCCTCGACCCCGACGGCAAGCAGGCGCCGATCTACGACGCGGCGATGGCCTGGCAGGAGAAGGGCGTGCCGCTCGTGGTGATCGCGGGCAAGGAATACGGCACCGGCTCGTCGCGCGACTGGGCGGCGAAGGGCACGGCGCTCCTCGGGGTCAAGGCGGTGATCGCGGAGAGCTTCGAGCGCATCCACCGCTCGAACCTGGTCGGCATGGGGGTGGTGCCCTTCGAGTTCACCGGCGGGGACGACCGCAAGTCGCTGGGGCTGAAGGGCGACGAGACGGTCACGATCGAGGGGCTGTCGGGCGATCTCAAGCCGCTCTCCGACGTGCCGGCGACCATCCGCTACGCCGACGGCAGCGAGAAGGCGATCAAGCTGCGCTGCCGCATCGACACGGCGGTGGAGCTCGAATACGTCGAGCATGGCGGCGTGCTGCATTACGTGCTGAGGTCGCTCGCCAAGGCGGCTTGAGGCGCGGACGACCGGCTCGGCAGCCGGCGGACAAGCCGGGCGCGACCCGAGACAGGCCCCTCGATTCCGACGGTCGGGATCGGGGGCGCCGCTCCGACTATTCATGGCGGCTCGCGGCGGCGCGGTCCGGCGGGCGCGGCGAGCACGGCGGACATTCCAGGGGCGGCATTCCGCCCGGGTTCACCGGAATGAGCGGGAGGCGTTCCTTCGAATGGCCCAAACCGACAGCCCTCCTGCCCCGATCCCGCCGGGCCGCGGCCTTGCCGATCGTCGGCCGCGCGACGCTCGGCGGGGTGTCCGTACGCGGACACGCGGCAAGTCTTTGATTCAGAAGAGAACAAGCGTTTACGTGTCTGAATCCCGGTTGAGCCACCGGATGCCCTCGCCGGCATGAAGGGCTTTCCCGACCTGCCCCCGATCTGGGCGATCGGGGCCGCCCTCGCCGCCTGGCTGCTGGCAACATACCTGCCCATCGTCACCTTTCCGCGCGGCATCGGGCGGTTCTTCATTATTGCAGGGCTTGGACTGATCCTCTGGTCGGCCTGGTGGTTCCGCAAGAAGGGGACCCCGATCGAGCCACGCGCCAAGCCGCGGGCGCTGATCGTCGAAGGGCCGTATCGGATCAACCGCAACCCGATCTATACCGGGCTGATCCTGATGGTCCTCGGCTATGCCATCGGCCTCGGCGCGGTGTCGGCGCTTCTCCCCGCGATCGTGTTTCCCATCATCATCCACCGCCGCTTCGTTTTGCCTGAGGAAGCCGAGCTGCGCGAGACCTTCGGCCCGGAGGCGGAGGCGTATTTCCGGTCCACGCGCCGCTGGTGATCATCTCTCGAAGGCTTGACTCGCGCCTCCCCGGCCGCGGGACTATGCGGGTGAGGTAATAGACTTGGGGGATCCGGATGCGTTGGCTGGCGCCGCTCGGCGGTTTGGGACTGGTGCTGGCCGTCGCTGCCGCGCCGCAGGCCGGAAGGGCGCAGTCGCCCGTGGTGGTTGAGTTCTTCACGAGCCAGGGCTGTTCGGCCTGTCCGCCTGCGGATGCCTTCTTCGCGGAACTGGCGGAGCGGGCGGACGTCGTGGCGCTCGCCCTGCACGTGGACTACTGGGACTATCTCGGCTGGCAGGACGTGTTCGGCCGTGCCGAGCATACCGAGCGACAGCGCGCCTACGCCAAGGCAAACGGCGAGCGCACGATCTACACGCCGCAGATGATCGTGCAGGGCGAAAACCTGCTGTTCGGTCACGAGGAGGGCCCGGTGCGCGAGCGCATCGCTGCCCACGAGGCGAAGCCGGAACGGGTCAAGCTCGCGCTGCGTCGGGCGGGCGGTGGCGTCGAGATCACGCTGGAGCCCGCAGGCGGCGCCGTCGGTACGGCGGAGGTGCATGTCGTCGAATACGCGCCCGAGCGGACGATGACGATCGAGGGTGGCGATAACCAGGGCTATCACCACACGTTCAAGAACGTGGTCACCTCCTGGGCCACGGTCGGCCGCTGGGACGGCGCATCGTCGGTCACCCTCCGCCACGATGCCGACCTCGGCGAGCATGTCGCCGTTCTGGTCCAGCGCACCGGGCATGGCGCGATCCTGTCGGCGGCGACGCTGCCCTGAGGCCGCGTTCAGCCGTCCGCAGGAGTGACGGAGAGCGCGACCACCTCGGTGAGGGTGACCAGCACGCGCTCGCCGGGCGCGAGGCCGCGCACGAAGTCGGTGAGGGGCGGCGCGAGCCCGAGGCGGCGCACCACGCCGTCGGGGCCGCGCAGGGCGGCCTCGCTCGTCAGCGGGTCGAAGCTCAGGAACTCGACGACGACGCTCGTCGCCTCGGCCGCGACGCCGCCGGGACCCTCGCCGACCGGCGTGGGCGCCTCCTCTGCGACGGCGACGGGCATGCCCGGATCGTCCGGGGGCGCCGGCGCGAGGCTGAGCGACGCGAAGTATTCCAGCATGATGACGTCCCCCGGCGTGATCGCGCGGAGGTCGCCGGCTTCGGCGTCGGCGGTGACCGTGAAGGCCCGCCCGGTGCGGGCGTCGCGCAGGCGGAGCGTACGCGCTTCGGGATCGACTGCGAGCACCGTGGCGGTCGTCGTGAGCATGGTTCGGGCGGAGGCTTCCTCCGGCGCCGCCTCGGGCGCGGGGATCGGGGCGCAGGCGCCGAGGCCGGCGGCGAGGACGATGGCGAAGGCTGTGGCGCGGCGCATGGTCTCTCCCTCGTGCGCGCGACCCTGGTGCACGCGAGCGGCAGCGCCCATCGGGACGCGGTGGAAGCCGAACGTGCCCGTCGCACGAAGGTTCCGGAGCAAGGTTCCGGAGCACTGGGCTGAACCGGAGCCGGGCGAGGACACTTTTCGGTTTCGCGGCGACGTGTTAAGCCAGCGGCATAAAGCGGTTCGACAGGGTGGGCGGGCCAGGCGGTGGAAACGGCAGCGGCATTGGCTTGGCTGGAGGGCCGGCCGGAGATCACCAGTCTCCGTGCCGCGGTCTGCGACCTCAACGGCATCCTGCGCGGCAAGCGGGTGCCGGTCGCCCAGGCCACCAAGGTGCTCGAGGGCCAGATGCGGATGCCCTACTCGATCGCCTGCCTCGACATCTGGGGCGAGGACGTGGCCGACAACCCCATCGTCTGGAAGCACGGCGACGTCGACGGGCGCTGTGCCCCGACCGGCCGCGGCTTCCTGCCGATGGACTGGCTCGGCACGCCCTCGGCGCTGATGCCGCTGTGGCTGACCGAGGAGGACGGCGCGCCCTATCTCGGCGACCCGCGGCAGGCGCTGGCGGCGGTCGTCGCCCGCTACCGCGCCAGGGGGCTGACGCCGGTGGTGGCCACCGAGCTGGAATTCTACCTCGTCGACACCAGCGGCGACGAGCCGACGCCGCCGAAGTCGCCGGTGACGCACAAGCTGCTCGACGGCGACGGCGCGCTCTGCATCGACGACCTCGACCATTTCGAGGCGTTCTTCACCGACGTCTACGCCGCCTGCGACAGCCACGGCATCCCGGTCGACAGCGCGATTTCCGAGAACGGCGGCGGGCAGTTCGAGATCAACCTCCTGCATGTCGACGACCCGCTCAAGGCCGCGGACGACGCCCTCTACTTCAAGCGGTTCGTCAAGGGGATCGCCCGCAGGTACGGCCTCGCCGCCTCGTTCATGGCCAAGCCTTTCCTCGACCGGGCGGGGAACGGCGCCCACGTCCACTTCTC
>SKOX01000393.1 GCA_007119835.1 Paracoccaceae bacterium | reverse complement strand
TCGGCGCGACCTGGATGCCCGCGCCCACCTCGGCGAGCGCCGGCGCCCGCTCGAAGACCGTCACCCGCGCCCGCCGCTGCCCGAGCGCGAGCGCGAGCGCGAGACCCCCGATGCCTGCGCCGATCACGGCGACCTCCCGGCCCTCCAGATGCATCGCCCTCTCCCGTCAGCCTCCGGTCAGGTATAGCGCGTCTCGGGCAGCCTGCCGCCCCGGCGCCATGCGGCTCAGGCGATCTCGAGCCGAAGGCCGGGCAGCGCGAGGCCCTCGATCGCCGTCGTCCACATCTGCCCCGGCGCGAGGGCATGAGCATCGGTCAGCGTGCCGGTCGTAACGATCTCGCCCGCCCGGAGCGGCGGCGCATCCGCCTCCCGCGCCAGCGTCTCGACGAGATGCCGCAGCGCCGGGAGCGGCCCGCCGAGCACGTTCCGCGCATGCCCCTCATCCACCGGCACCCCGTCCCGGGCGAGGCTCAGCGAGAACCGCCCGAGCGCCGCGCGAAGCTCGTCGTGCGCGTGGGCCGGCGCGTCGGCAAGCTCGAGGCGCGGCCCGACCAGCAGCGCGCCGTGCAGCCCGAAGGCCGCGGTGGCGTCGGGCGCCGTGAAGCGCCAGCCGGGAAAGACCGACTGCACGATCTCGAAGCCGTGCGCGACCCACGCCACGCAGCCGAGCAGATCCGCCTCGCCCATCCCCGCCTCGGGCGCCCGCGCGAGGCCGAAGACGATCTCCGGCTCGATCCGCGGCTCGGCGAGCCCGGCGACAGCGAAGCGCGCCGGCATCGGATCGTGCAGCGTCGTGTCGAAGACATGCCCCCAGATCGGCCCGTCGACGCCGTAGAGCGGCCAGATCGTCGTGTTGGTGAAGCCGATCTTGCGCCCCACCGGCCGCTCGCCCCGCGCCGCCCGCCTGCGCGCCACCGCAGCCGCGACCCGCGCCGCTTCCGTCGGGGAAAAATCGGGATTGCGGGCGGAAATCGGCGCGACCCGGCCGCCGGTGTCGAGCGCCTGCAGCAACGCCTCGGCGATGCGCTCGGGATCGTGATCGGGATCCAGATCGGCCATGGTCCTCACCAGACGCAGGCGCGCGACGCCGGGCGGCGTCGCGGCACCCTGGGCAAGCGCGACGCCATGCCGCGCCGCATCAGTCGTCGCGGTGGACGCGTTCCTTGCGCTCGTGCCGCTCCTGGGCCTCGAGCGAGAGCGTCGCGATCGGCCGCGCGTCGAGCCGCTTGAGCGAGATCGGCTCGCCGGTGTCCTCGCAATAGCCGTAGCTGCCCTCGTCGATCCGGCGCAGCGCCGCGTCGATCTTGGACACCACCTTGCGCTGGCGGTCCCGCGTGCGCAGCTCGATCGCACGGTCCGTCTCCTCGGAGGCCCGGTCGGCGAGGTCGGGATGGTTGCGCGAACCCTCCTGCATGTGCTCGATCGTGCCCCGGCTCTCGGCGAGGATCGCGGCCTTCCAGGCCAGGAGCTTGCGCCGGAAGTATTCCTGCTGGCGCGGGTTCATGAACGGCTCGTTTTCCGACGGGCGGTAGTCGTCGCCGATGTTCACATCGGCTCGCTCGAAATTGGCTTCAACCTTCATTTGCGGAACACACACCCCACAGGGTTCGGGGCCGAGATCGCCGTCTTCACTCGAATAAAGCGGACGGGATAGGCGGCCGGGACGAACTTGATGCGCACCCGATATCGACTCTGATCAAGGTTGTCACGCTCCGATATGCGGTTTTCCTAGGAGATGGCCGCTGTTAGGGTGGCCGACCTCACCTGCCGCTTGATCCGCCACGCCGGAGGATGCTCGCAACCGATGACCCGCCGATGAAGCACGCACGCCCCGCCGTCCGATGCGCCGCGGCCACGGCCGACAAGGCCTCCGCCGCTGCCGCGCAGGCGCCGATGCTTCACCTGCTGAGGCAACCGCAGGGGCAGCGGCGCGTTGTCGCATGGCGCGAAGGCGCGCCTTCGGCAGTGGGTGACACCTGCTGTAAACCGTGTTATGTTGCAGCGCAGCAATCGATTGGGGCGAACGGAAATGTACGGGATCGGCAGGAATTTGGAGGCGACTCGCCAGCTGATGTCGCTGGCGGCCGCCTATCAGGCGATGAGCGTCGCGGCGGCCGAGGTGATCTTCCGGCGCAGCCTGCAGATGGCGACGGGCTCGATGACGCCGCCCGACGCCATCGGGATGGTGCTGGAGAAGGCCACGGTCTTCGCGGCGGCGGCGGAAAAGGCGGCGGTGGCGGCGGCCCGCGGCGGCGACCCGGTGCGGGTGGCGACGGCCGCGCTGCGTCCCTACGGCGTCAAGACCAAGGCGAACGTCCGGCGCCTGCGCCGCTGATCGAGCGGCGGACGCCGGCGGCGCGGCGGGCCGCACCATGACCGTCGTCCGCCCCCTCGCCGCCGCGGACGAGGCCGCATGGCGCCCGCTCTGGCGCGGCTACCTCGCCTTCTACGAGACCGACCTGCCCGAGGAGATCTACGCCACGAGCTTCGCGCGCCTCGTCGATCCCGCCGTCACCGACTATTCCGGCCTCGTCGCCGAGGCGGATGGCCGGCCGGTCGGGATCGCCCACTACATCTTCCACCGCCATGGCTGGCGGATCGAGCCGGTCTGCTATCTCCAGGATCTCTTCGTCGCGCCCCAGGCCCGCGGCACCGGGGCGGGCCGCGCGCTGATCGAGGGCGTCTATGCCGCCGCCGACGCCGCCGGCGCCCCGGCGGTTTACTGGCTCACCCAGGCGGAGAACGCGACCGCCCGCCGGCTCTACGACCGGATCGGCCGGGCGACCAGCTTCATCAAATACGTGCGCTGACGCCTCCGATGCGGCCGGCCATCCTCGCCCTCCTCCTGCTTGCCGGCTGCGCGCAGCTCGCCGACGACCCCGGCGAGATCACCAGCATCCGCTTCGCGCCCGTCGACTTTCCCAAGAGCGTCGCCCGCGCCAACGCCGACCTCGCCGAGGACTTCCTTGACTACACCTTCGCGCTCGAGACCGGCGAGACGCTCGACGGCATCCTGCGCTACGAGGAGCCCATCCGCATCCACTTTCGCGAGCCCGGCCTCGCGCCCTTCCGCCACGACATCGAGACCCTGCTCGCCCGCCTTCGGCGCGAGGCCGGCGTCGACATCTCCGAAGTTGCGGCGAAGAGCGACGCCCACATCGTCGTCGAGGCCGTGCCGCGGGGCCAGATCGACCGGATCTTCCCCACGGCGGCCTGCTTCATCGTCCCCGGCGAGCGGTCGTGGCGGGAGTTCGTCCGCCGCCGGCCCGAGGAGGTGCTGCGCTGGGCCGACCAGGAGACGCTGCAGGGGGCCGCGATCTTCCTGCCTGCCGACACGACGCCCCAGGACGTGCGCGATTGCCTCAACGAGGAGGTTACCCAGGCGCTCGGGCCCGCCAACGATCTCTACCGCGTCGCCGACTCGATCTGGAACGACGACAACCTCCACAGCATCCCAACCCCGTTCAACATGCTGATGCTACGCGTGCTCTACCAGCCCGAGATCCGCTCGGGCATGAGCCGGGCGGAAATGTCTTCGGTCCTGCCCAGGCTCCTCGACCGGCTGAACCCGGCGGGCCGCGACCTGCCGCGCGCGGCCCGCCACCCCGAGAGCCAGGCGTGGGCGAGCGCCATCGAGGTCGCGCTGATGCGCGGCGCGCCCCAGCCCGAACGCCGGGGGGCTGCGATGATTGCCGTGCAGATCGCGCGCGAGATGCGCCCCGTCGACCACCGCCTCGCCGTCTCGCTGCTCGCCCTCGGGCGGCTGGAGCTCCGGCGTGAACCCGCGGCCGCGGCCCGGCACTTCGCCGAGGCCTACAACCTTTCGCGGCGGCTGCACGGCCCCGGCGACATCCGCACCGGCCACGCCGCCGTCCACGTGGCGGCGATGGCGCTCGCGGCCGACCAGCACGACCTCGCCCTGCGCCTCGCAACCGAGCATGTCGACGCGGCCCGCGCCGGGCAGAACGCCGTCCTGCTCGCCGGGCTGCGCTCGATCGAGGCCGAGGCCCTCGCCGCCCTTGGCCGCGAGGAAGATGCCAGCGCCGCCCGGCTCGACTCCCTGCGCTGGGCGCGCTATGGCCTCGGCGACCGCGACGGCGCCCTCGCCCGCGAGCAGGCCGAGATCGCCGCGGTCCTCCGGCTCGACGACGACTGACGAGGAAAGACGAGGACTGACCGACGCATGGTTCCCGTGCTTGCCTTCCTGCTCGGCTTCGCCCTCGGCTGGCACCGCGCCAAGGCGCGCGGTGGCGACCGCCTCGACAAGCTGCAGTACGCCGCGGTGCACGGCATCTTCTTCACCATGCTCGCCTTCGTCGGCATCGTCATCCTCGAGCGCCTGACGGTGCCGTAGCGCGCCGGAGAAGTTCGCCTGAACCGGAACCCGCCCCCGATCGCCCGGCAGAGCCCGGTGCCGCCGTCCCGGCCGGCTGCGGCCCCGCGCGGACCGGCCGTTGCGGGCGCGCCGCACTCGAACCCATGGTCCGGCTCACCGGCGCATCGGCACGATCGTTGCCGGGACCCGGCGACCTGACGCGCGGTGCGACATACAGGCGCGGTGATCTCCGAAGGTCATCGATCGGCCGATCGCCATCGGATGCGCCGGGGAGGGCGTCGCGGACATGACCGAGTCCACCGTCATCCTGGTCTTCGCGGCGGCGCTCGCCACGGCGCTCGCCAATGGCCTCGGCGCCCTTCCCCTCGTCGCGACGCGCCTGTCGTCGGAGCGCGGGCTCGCGATCGGCAACGCGATCGCCGCGGGGCTGATGCTCGCCGCCTGCTTCGTTCTGATCGTCGAGGGCTACGAATTCTCGGCAGGCCGCACGCTCGCCGGGCTCCTGGCCGGGGTCGCGGCGATCGTCGCAGCCGACCGCTTCATCAAGCGCCGCGGCTCGCCGTCGATCGCCGACATCCGCGGCGCGGACGCGCGCAGCATCGTGCTGATCGTCGGCATCATGGCGGCGCATTCGGCGGCCGAAGGCATCGGCATCGGGGTCGCCTTCGCCGGCGGCGAACCGCTCGGCCAGTTCATCACGCTGACGATCGCGCTTCACAACGTCGCCCAGGGGCTCGCGATCTGCCTGGTCATGGTGCCGCGCGGCGCCAGCATCCCGAGTGCCGCCGGCTGGGCCGTCGCCTCGGGCCTGCCCCAGCCGCTGCTGGCGGTGCCGGCCTTCCTGTTCGTGCTGACCTTCGAACCGTGGCTCCCCTTCGGCCTTGGCCTCGCCGCCGGGGCGATGATCTGGGTCATCGTCGCGGAGATCATGCCCGGCGCCCTCGCGGGGGAGACGCCGCAGCGGGTCGGCGCCATCGTGACCGTCGCCTTCACCGCCATGCTCGCAGTCATCCTGCTGTTCTGATCTGGCCCGGCGTTGTCCCCGATCCCGCCGGCGGCTAGGCTGCGGGCTCACCCTCTCATCGCGGAGCAGAGCCCTTGGCACCCCCCGAGACTCGCCCGCCAGGAGACGAGCCGCGGCCGCTGCGGCCCGAGGACGAGCGCGCCCTCGCCCGCCTCGCGGCCCGTGCCTTCCCGCAGCCCCAGGCCTCCTTCGTGCGCCCGGGGCGCGAGGTCTTCGTCGTCGAGGCCGACGGGGGCCTCGCCGCCGCCGTCATCCTGCGGGTCATCGCCATCCCCGGCGGCACCCGCATCGGCTACGTCGCCTGGGCCATGACCGACCCCGACCACCAGGGCCGCGGCCTTGCCTCCGCCCTCGTCGCCCGCGGAATCGACCGGCTCCACGAACTCGGCTGCACGCGCATCGTCACCGAGATCGAAGGCCACAACACCGCGTCCGAGGCCGTCTTCCGCCGCCTCGGCTTCCGCCGCCTCGCCTTTTCCGACCAGCTCGCGGCCTTCGGGCTCCTCGGCGCCGGCTGGCTGCGGCTGCGCACCGGCTATACCGGCGATCCCGGCCACTTCCTCTGGATGCAGGGCGCCGAACCCGCGCCGCCCGACGAGACGCTGCACCGCGTCGGCGCCTGGGGCCTCAACTGGGCCTTCGCCCTCCTCGCCCTCGCCGTCGGTGGCGGCCTCGTCCTCGGCGGGACGTCCCGCCTGCCCACCGCCGCCGATGCCGGCCTCATGCTGGCGGCGGTCGCCCTCCTCCTCGGCGCACGCGAGGCCGCAATGCGCGCCACAGCCCGGGCGCACGGCCTGCCGGTCGCCTTCCGCGCCTGGGACTCCGGGCTCGGCATCACCGCCGGGATCGCGCTCCTCTTCGGCAGCCTGTTTCCCGCGCCCGGCGGCGTCTACCCGCGCGAACGGGAACCCCACGCCCTCGACGCCCTCGGCGCCGCCGCGCTCGCCGGCACCCTCGCGGTCGCGGCCCTCGTCGCAGCCTCGCTCTGGGCCGAGGCGGCCTTCGCCGGAAGCCGCGCGGGCACCGCCGCCGCGATGCTCCTCTTCGTCGGCAAGCCGCTCGTCCTCTTCGACGCGGTCATGGCCTTCCCGCCCTTCCAGGCCTTCAACGCCCGCCGCATCTACGCGCTCAACCGCGGCCTCTGGGCCGGGGTCGCGGCCCTCGGCCTCGCCCTCTTCCTGCTCTGACGGCGCCCGAGGCCTCACGCCGCGGCGATCGCGCCGATGAAAAGCCCGGCCCCCGCGCCCATATCTGTCATGACCTCGGCCGTTGGCCGCTGTGGGAGAGCCGGATGCTGAGACTTGTCCTGATCGCCGCCGTCTTCGGGCTGGGGATGTACTTCTACTCCGCCTGGCGGATGAAGGGCGAGCTCGACCGCAACTCGACGCCGCTCTCCGACCCGGTGCTCGATCCCGTGCTGAAGCGCCTCGCCCGCGCCCTCGGCCTGCCGCGGATCAAGGTCAACATCTTCGAGATCGAGCCGATCAACGGCCTCGCCGCGCCCGACGGCCGGGTATTCATCACGCGCGGCTTCTACGACAAGTACCGCAACGGCCAGGTCTCCGCCGACGAGATCGCCTCGGTCATCGCCCACGAGCTCGGCCACGTCGCCCTGGGCCATTCCCGCCGGCGGATGTTCGACTTCACCGGCGCCAACGCGCTCCGGATGGGCCTCGCGATGATCCTCGGCCGCTTCATCCCCTTCGTCGGCGTCTGGATCGCCGAGTTCGTCACTCGCGCGCTCCAGATGGCGCTGTCGCGCGGCGACGAATACGAGGCCGACGAATACGCCGCCGCCCTGCTGATCAAGGCGGGCATCGGCACCGGGCCGCAGACCAGCCTCCTCGCCAAGCTCGACCGGATGACCGGCGCGGCCGGCCGCCCGCCCGCCTGGCTCGCGAGCCACCCGGCCACCCCCGACCGCATCGCCGCGATCGAG
>SKOX01000100.1 GCA_007119835.1 Paracoccaceae bacterium | reverse complement strand
GGGGCGGCGGAACCGGCACTGGCAGCTGGCGTTATCGAGGCATCCGACCCCCGGCGCCCGCAGCCGCCCCCGTGGCCGCACGTCCCATCGACGAGGTTTCCTTCCCTTGGCACCGCTCTCGCACCTCCACGTCCGCCGCCACGCCGCCGCCTCCATCCTCCGCGCGGGAGGCCGCCCATGAGCCGTCGCAAGGTCGGGGTGGGGCAGCCGCATCCGCTCGGTGCCACGCCTGATTCCACGGGCACGAACTTCGCCCTCTTCTCCGACAACGCCGACGGCGTGACGCTCTGCCTGTTCTCCTATGACGGTAAGCGCGAGATCGAGCGCATCGACATCCACGAATGCACCAACGGCGTGTGGCACTGCCACCTGCCCGGCATCGGGCGCGGCAACGTCTACGGCTACCGCGTGCACGGGCCCTGGGCGCCGGAGGAGGGGCACCGCTTCAACTCGAACAAGCTCCTCCTCGACCCCTACGCCCGCCAGCTGGTCGGCGATCTCGAGTGGGACGACGCTGTCTACGGCTACCGGATCGGCGCCGAGGGCGAAGCCGATCTGGTGATGGACGATCGCGACAGCGCGCCTTTCGTCCAGAAGGCGCGCGTGACCCCGGCGCTGCCACTGGTTGCGACCCGTCACCCCCGCGTCGCCTGGCCGAAGTCGATCATCTACGAGGCCCATGCCCGCGGGCTCACGATGCTCCATCCGTTGATCCCCGACGACATTCGCGGGACCTTCGCGGCACTCGGGCGCTCGGAGGTCACAGAGCATCTGAGTTCGCTCGGGGTCACGGCGCTCGAGCTGCTGCCCATCCACGCCTTCGCGCAGGACCGGCACCTGCTGGAGAAGGGCCTGAGGAACTACTGGGGCTACAACACCCTCGCCTTCTTCGCGCCGGAGCCGAACTACCTCGGTCAGCAGGGCGTGGAGGAGATCGCGATGGCGGTCGACCGGCTGCACCAGGCCGGCATCGAGGTGATCCTCGACGTGGTCTACAACCACACCTGCGAGGGCAACCACCTCGGCCCGACGCTGTCCTTCAAGGGGATCGACAACGCCTCCTACTACCGCCTGCTGCCGGGCCAGCCGCGCTACTACGACGACTTCACCGGCTGCGGGAATGCAATCAATACCGACCATCCGCGTGTCCTGCAGATGGTGATGGACAGCCTCCGCCTCTGGCGCGAGATCTACGGGATCGACGGCTTCCGCTTCGACCTCGCCGTGACGCTCGGGCGGCGCCCGGACGGTTTCACGCCGGACCATGCCTTCTTCCGCGCCATCTCCCAGGATCCGTCGCTTCAGGGGGCAAAGCTGATCGCGGAGCCCTGGGACATCGGTCCGGGCGGCTACCAGGTCGGCAACTTCCCGCCCGGCTTCTCCGAGTGGAACGGCGACTACCGCGACGTCGTGCGGGACTTCTGGTCGGGCTCGGAGGGAATGCTGCCCGCCTTCGCCACCCGCTTTGCCGCGTCGGCCGACCTCTATGGCGAGGGCACGCGCCGGCCGTGGTCGAGCGTGAACTTCATCACCGCCCACGACGGCTTCACGCTGCAGGACCTCGTTTCCTACAACGAGAAGCACAACGAGGAGAACGGCGAGAACAACCAGGACGGCCACAACGACAACAAGAGCTGGAACTTCGGCGTCGAGGGCGAAACCGACGACCCGGAAATCCTCGCCCAGCGCAAGCAGCAGAAGCGCAACCTGCTCGCCACGCTCCTGCTCTCCCAGGGCGTGCCGATGATCCTTGCCGGCGACGAGTTCGGCAACAGCCAGGGCGGCAACAACAACGCCTACTGCCAGGACAACGAGATCGGCTGGACCGACTGGAGCCGCCACGATCCCGAACTGCAGAGCTTCGTGCGCAAGCTGATCGACCTGCGCAACAACCACAGCGCGATCTCGCGACCGGAGTTCGTGACCGGGGCGCGCGACGCCAAGGGCCAGCCCGACATCAGCTGGTTCTCCTCGACAGGGAGCCGCATGGCGCAGGAGGAGTGGGACCACCCGCACGTCAAGTGCCTGACGGTGAGGCTGGCGCCGGTCAATCCCGAGCACACCTCGGTGCTCATCATGCTCAACGCCGCGCACCACGACGTCGACTTCACCGTGCCGAAGGCCGGATCCGCAAGCTGGAAGGTCCTGCTCGATACCGCCGACGACAAGGAAGGTGCGCAGATCAAGGCCGGCGGCGCCGTCTCCGTCGCCGCCCGCTCCATCCTGCTCGCGGAGAGCCCGCAATGAACCGTTTTGGCCCCGACTTCCAGAAGACCTTCACCACCTTCCGCCTCTGGGCACCGAATGCACGTGACGTCCGGCTCCTGCTCCGGGAGGCCGATCCCGTGGCGATGACCCGGGACGACGAGGGCTTCTACGCCGCCGACGTCGAGGTCGATCCGGGGCAGCGCTACCGGTTCGAGGTCGATGGGCTCGTGGTACCCGACCCGGCCTCGCGCGCCCAGGACGGCGACGTCGACGGCTGGAGTGTCCTCACGCCGCCCGCGCCCATAAGCCACGCGCGGACGCCGCGGCCGTGGCACGAGGCGGTGATCGCCGAGGTTCATGTCGGGACCGCAACGCCCGAGGGCACCTTCGCCGCGCTTGCAAAAAGGCTGCCGCACTTCGTCGACGCGGGCTACACCGTCATCGAACTCATGCCGGTCGCCGAGTTTCCCGGCCGCTGGAACTGGGGCTACGACGGCGTCCTGCTGTTCGCGCCCGACGAGGCCTACGGCACGCCCGACGATCTCAGGCGCCTCGTGGAGGCGGCGCACGACGCGGGCCTCGGGATCATGCTCGACGTGGTCTACAACCATTTCGGCCCGAGCGGGAACTACCTGCACCACTACGCGGCCGACTTCTTCACCGACAAGGTCCAGACGCCGTGGGGCGCCGCGATCGACCTCTCCAATCCGATCGTGCGGCGCTTCTTCGTCGAGAACGCGGTGATGTGGCTCAGGGACTACGACTTCGACGGGCTGCGCTTCGACGCGGTGCATGCCTTCCCCGAGGACGGGGGCGACACGCTGCTGGGCGAGATCGTCGAGGCCTGCCGGGCGGTGAAGAACGGCGCCTATCTGGTGCTCGAGAACGACGACAACGCGGCGAGCTGGATGATCCGCGACGGGCAGGAGCCGCGCGCCTACACCGCGCAGTGGAACGACGACATCCACCACGCCTTGCACGTCGCGGCAACGGGCCAGCGCTCCGGCTATTACGAGGATTATGCCGACGACCCGGCGGGCTCGCTCCTGCGCTGCCTGAGCGAGGGCTTTGCCTACCAGGGCGAGCCGAGCGGCCACCGGGGCGGCACGCCACGAGGCGAGGTGTCGGCGGATCTGCCGCCCGAGGCGTTCGTCGCCTTCGCTCAGAACCACGACCAGATCGGCAACCGGCCGTTCGGCGACCGGCTCGCGGCGTCTCTCGATCAGGACCGGCAGGCCGCGCTCGAGGCGGTGGTCATGCTCTCGCCGCAGATCCCGATGTTCTTCATGGGCGAGGAAGCCGGCGTCACGACCCCCTTCCCGTTCTTCTGCGACTTCTCGGGCGATCTCGGCGAGGCGGTGCGGCAGGGGCGGCAGCGCGAGTTCTCCGGGTTCTTCGAGGATCATGAGGGCAGCGTCGACGACCTGCCCGACCCGCTCGCAGAGGAGACCTTCCGGAGCGCCAAGCTGCCGTGGGAGGAGATGGCGGCAGAGGCCGGTCGCGCGCGCATCGAGCGGTTCCGCAGCCTCGCGGCGCTTCGTCAGCGCCTCGTCTGGCCGCTGCTTCACTCGGGTCACACATCCACCGACGCCGAGCGCTCCGGGTCTGCGGTCGTCGTGACATGGGCGTTCCACGGCGGCCGCCTGACCCTCGCCGCCAACCTGAGCGGCGAACAGGCGGAGGTCACGGCGCCCGAGGGCGCGCCCGCCCATGCCACGGGCTCCGTCGAGGCCGGCGACGGCCGCGTCAGCCTCGGCCCCTGGGCCGTGGCGGCGTGGGGGCCCGTGCGATGAGCCGCCCGCTAAGGGCCACGTACCGGATCCAGTTCAACGCCGCCTTCACCTTCGCCGACGCCGAGGCGCTCGTGCCCTACCTGTCGCGGCTCGGTATCAGCCACCTTTACGCCTCGCCGATCTTCGCCGCGAGCGCCGGCTCGGCCCACGGCTACGACGTGGTCGATCCGAACCGGCTGAACCCCGAACTCGGGACCGAGGCAGAATTCGCCAGTCTGGTGGCAGCGCTTCACCGGTCGGAGATG
Organism: Paracoccaceae bacterium; assembly: GCA_007119835.1. Lineage (GTDB taxonomy): Bacteria > Pseudomonadota > Alphaproteobacteria > Rhodobacterales > Rhodobacteraceae > Amaricoccus. Next base: position 3,094 of record SKOX01000100.1, on the reverse strand, counting down.
GGGCTGCTCATAGACATCGTCCCGAACCACATGGCGGTCGGCCGCGCCAACGACATGCTGCAGCAGGCTCTCTGCCTCGGCCCGGACTCCTTCGCGGCACGCGTCTTCGACATCGACTGGTCCGGGGAGCGGGTAGCGATGCCGTTCCTCGGCGGGCCGCTCGAGGCGGTGATCGACGAGATCGCGTTCGAGCGGGACGTGGCGACCGGGCTCCTGCTCGCGGTCTACTACGATCATGCCTTCGCCCTGCGGCCGGCGACGACCGCGGATCTGCTGGACGCGGCGGGCGCCGATGCGGGCCTGACGGCCAAATGGCGCGATCTCGAGGCGGCGCTCGACGAGACGGCGTTTGCCGACGCGGCGCTTGCCACCTCCCGGCTGGAGGGCGAGGCGGCGGAGGCGCTCGACGCGGTGCTGGGACGGGCGGACAAGCGCGCCGTGCTCGCGGAGCAGCGCTGGCGGCTCGACGACTGGCGCAGCGCCCGCGAGACCCTCAGCCACCGGCGCTTCTTCAACATCACCGACCTCATCGGCGTCCGTGTGGAGGATCCCGTCGTCTTCGACTGGTCGCACCGGCTCGCGCTGGAGCTCGTGCGGGCGGGGGATGTGGACGGGCTGCGCATCGATCACATCGACGGGCTGCGGGACCCCGAGGATTATTGCCGCCGCCTCCGCGAGGCTGTCGGGCCGAACGTGCCGATCCTGGTCGAGAAGATCCTCGGGCTGCACGAGACGCTGCCGGACTGGCCGGTCGAGGGAACGACGGGTTACGAGCGGCTGAACGAGATCAACCGGCTCTTCGTCGATCCGGCGGGAGCGGAGGCCTTCGACCGGCATCTGGTCGAGCTAGGCGCGCTCGAGGGCGATCACGAGATCCGGCTCATTCGCGCCAAGCGGCAGGTCCTCGACGAGCTCTTCGCGCCCGAGGTCGATCGGCTGGAGGCGGCTGGCGCCGAGCTGCTCGGGGCGAGCCCTCGGGCCGCGCGCGCCGCGGTCCTCGCCCTGCTCGTCCATTTCCCGGTCTACCGCAGCTACGCGAGCGAGCGGGGCTGGAGCGCGGACGACGAGGCGGCGTGGACGGAGGCCCTTTCGCGGCTCAAGCGGCACGAGCCGGCCGCGGTGGCTGAAGATGCGGCGCGGCTCTTCCACACGCTTCGGGCGGGGAGCGGCGGCACCGTGGAATTCGTCGCGGCCTTCCAGCAGCTCAGCGGGCCGGCGATGGCGAAGGGTCTGGAGGACACCGAACTCTACCGCAGCGTCGGCCTCGCCTCGGTCAACGAGGTCGGCGGCGAGCCCGACGCTCCCGCCGCGCGGCCAGCCGACGTCCACCGTGCCATCGAGGCGCGCCGCGCGCAGGGCGACCGCAGCCTGGTGCCGCTCGCCACGCATGACACGAAGCGGGGCCCCGAGACCCGCGCGCGGATCAACGCGCTTTCCTTCGATCCCCGCGCCTGGCTCGAGGCGTCGGCGCGGTGGAGCGAGCTGGCGCAGGACGTCCGGCAGGACCGGGAGGCGCCCGACGCGCTCGACACCTGGCTGCTCTTCCAGACTGCGGCGGGTGCCTGGCCGATCGAGCCGGAGCGGCTCGCAGGCTACATGCAGAAGGCGATCCGCGAGGCGAAGCGGCACACCCGCTGGGAGGATCCCGACGCCGACTACGAGGGGCCGACGCTGGCGCTTGCCGAGGCGGTGGCCGGCGCCGACCGCGACACTCCGCTCGGCGCGGCGATCTCGGCGTTCGTCGATGGGCTCGAGGTGCCGGCGCGGGTCAATGGCCTTGCCCAGACGATCCTGCAGCTGACGTTGCCGGGTGTCCCCGACATCTACCAAGGGATCGAATTGTGGGACCGCTCGCTCGTCGATCCCGACAACCGCCGGCCGGTCGACTTTCGCCTGCGGAAGGGCCTGCTGGAGGAGAAGCCGCTGCCCTCCGTGGCCGAGGACGAGACGGGAGCGGTCAAGATGGCGGCCACGGCCGCGCTTCTCGGGCTGCGTCGGGACGACCCCGAGCTTTTCCTCGAGGGAGACCATGATCCGCTCGGCGAGGGGAGGGACGATCTCATCGCCTTTATCCGGCGCAGCGGGAGCGGGCGGGAACTGTTCGTCGCGGTGCCCCTTCGGGGCCGGCCGGTGGCGGCGCCGGTTCCCGGGGAGGGCTGGGAGGACCTCCTGACAGGTGGCCCCGTGGCGGGCGGCGAGGCGGTGGCGATGCCCGGGGAACGGCCTTTCCTGCTGCTGGTCCGAGGCGCCTGAACAGGAAATCTGGGGCCGCCGGCTCGCGCCGAGCGCCGCGCTCGTGGAGTGCCCACACTTGGACACGCCATGCTGATGCTGAACGCGAAAAGCCTTAATTCGGCCAATTCTGGGCCTGGGTGTCGTCCGGCTGGGCTGCCATCAGACCGCATTCGGAAGGCCGAGGCGCGCCGGGCGGGCGCGCCTCGAGGTCAGGAAGTCACTCGGCGGCCACTTCCGGCTCCGAGGACCGCGGCGCGAGGCTCGCAGGCGGCGGGCCGAGGCGGGCGAGCTTGGTGCGGATGATCTGCTTGGAGTTCTGCTCCAGATAGTAGGAGATCGTCTCGGTACGGATCTTCACGGAACCCGCGGGCTTGGTCGAGTCGAGCTCCTGGAACGAGAAGAACAGCGTCCCGGACTTCTCCACGATCTGCTGGATCGGCGTGAAGGTCGGCTGGTCCATGCCGCATTCGTAGCTGGTGAGGCGGATGGAGCAGGAGGCCCAGGGCAGGCGGGCGGCGACCTTGGCGCCCCACAGGATCTCGTTGGTGTTGGCCGAGTAGGAGGACGGCCACACGTCCGAGATGTCGAGCGGCGACTTGATCCGGCCGGCGCGCACCTCGTCGCCGAAGAGCCAGTCCATCAGTTCGTCGTCGAGCGGCAGGTACTGGCCCCAGAGGATCGGGTAGCCGTAGGCCTGCAGGTCGGCCTCGATCTCGTGGCCGATGCCGCTGTCCATGTGGTAGGGGCGAGCGAGGACGAGGATGCAGGGCTTCTCGTTGGCCGCGCACCACTCGATGATCTCGCGGCTGCGCTGGCGCATCCGGTCGTTGAAGGCGCCGAGCGTGCGGTAGCCGGCCTC